>DASYIU010000091.1:0-8793 GCA_035997285.1 Methyloceanibacter sp.
GGCGGGCTCGGCCATCTCGGCGTGCAATTCGCGCGAAGGATGGGTTTTCACACCGTCGCCATTGCGCGAGGTCAGGATAAGAAGGCGCTTGCGCTCGAGCTCGGGGCGCACCGCTATATCGACAGTCAGGCCGAGGACGTGGCCAAGGAGCTTACCGCAATGGGCGGCGCCAAGCTGATCCTCGCCACGGTGACGAATGCGCCAGCCATGACCGCGGTAATCGAGGGCCTGGGCATCGACGGCAAGCTGCTCGTGGTCGGCGCCTCGCCCGAGCCGATCGAGGTAACGCCAATCCAACTTCTCAGCGCGCGCCGCGAGATCGCCGGCTGGCCATCGGGAACCGCCGTCGACTCGGAGGACACCATGCGCTTCAGCACGCTGCACGGCGTCAAGCCGATGATCGAGACCTATCCTTTGGAAAAGGCGGCCGATGCCTATGCCCGCATGATGAGCGGCAAGGCGCGCTTCCGGGTTGTACTGGTGCCTTAGCGGAGAGGCTTACTCCGCGGGTGCGTGGCGGGTGCTCGGCTGCGCTTTAGGCTTCTTCGCGAATTTGCGCACCACGACGTAGAACACCGGCGTGAAGATCAGGCCGAACACGGTCACGCCGAGCATACCGCAGAACACGGCGGTGCCGAGCGACTGGCGCATCTCGGCGCCGGCCCCGGTCGCGATCATCAACGGCAGCACGCCCAATATGAAGGCGAAGGACGTCATCAGGATCGGGCGGAGCCTCACCCGCGCGGCCTCGGTGGCGGCCTGGAAACGGTCTTCCCCCGCCTCCTCGTTCTGCCGGGCAAACTCCACGATCAGGATGGCGTTCTTCGCCGCTAGCCCGATGAGGACGACGAAGCCGATTTGGGCGAGGATGTTCACGTCCATCGTCCGGAGCAGGAGCCCGCTCACGGCGGCAAGCAGGCACATCGGCACGATGAGGATGACGGCGAGCGGCAGCGTCCAGCTTTCATATTGGGCCGAAAGCAAGAGGAAGACGAAGACGACCGAGGCCAGGAACACGTAGATCGCGGTGTTGCCGGCGAGCTTCTCCTGATAGGCAAGCTCGGTCCATGAGAAGGCGTAGCCTTCCGGCATGTTGGCCTTTGCGATGCTCTCCATGGCGGCAAGCCCATAGCCGGTCGAGAAGCCGGGGGCGGTGCCGCCTTGCACGGCGGCGGACGGAAACAGGTTGAAGTGCTCGACGCGATAGGGCCCGGTGATGTTGCGGAAGGACGCGACCGAGCTCAACGGGACCATCTCTCCCTTGGCGTTGCGCGTCTTCAGCTGCCCGATGGCATGCAAATCCTGACGAAAGTCGCCGTCGGCCTGCGCGGTCACGCGATAGGTGCGGCCGAGGAAATTGAAATCATTGACATATTGGGAGCCAAGATAGACCTCGAGCGTCTGAAACACGTCGTTGGTATTGACGCCAAGCATCTCGGCGCGGACCCGGTCGATATCGGCATAGACCTTGGGCGTCTTAGTGCTGAAGGTGGTGAAGACGCCGGCAAGGCCTGGCGTCTGGTTGGCCTGCCCCATGATGCTCATGGCCACGCTTTCGAGCTCGGCAGGCTCGCCGCCATGGACGTCCTGGACCTCCATCTTGAACCCGCCGGTGGTGCCGATGCCGCGCACGGGAGGCGGCGCCACGCTGATGACGAACGCCTCCTGGATGGCCGCGAATTGCTGGTTCAAGGCGCCGATCAGGGCTTGCGCGCTTTGGCCCTTCTTGGCCCGCTCGGCGAAGTCGTCGAGCGGCGTGAACACCACCGCGGCGTTGGGTGCGGTAGTGAAGGTGGCGCCGTCGAGCCCCACGATGGGCACGGCGTGGGCGATGCCCGGGGTCGAGAGCACCATCTTGGTCACTCTTCTCGCGATCTCGTCGGTGCGGGCGAGCGAGGCGCCGGGCGGGAGTTGGATGATGTTGATCAGGTAGCCTTGGTCCTGCTGCGGGATGAAGCCGGTGGGCGCTTGCACGAACTGGTAGACGGTCAGACCGATCAGCCCGGCATAGACGACAACCATGAGCAGAGACACGCGGACCAGCCTCCCGGTCAGCGCGCCATAGCGCGACGATATCCACTCGAAGGCCCGATTGAAGCCCTTGAAGAAGGCCCTGACCGGCCGCGTAAAGATGTTTTGCCGCTGGGGCTCGGACTCGTGCGGCTTGAACAGAAGCGCACAGAGCGCGGGGCTCAAGGTCAAGGACACAATGAGCGAGATCACCGTCGCGGTGGCGATGGTCACGGCGAACTGGCGGAAGAACTGGCCGATGATGCCGGTCAAGAAGGTCGACGGGATGAACACGGCCGACAGCACGAGCGCGATGGCAATCAGCGCGCCGCCCACCTCCTCCATGGTCTTGTAGGCCGCATCGCGCGGCGACAATCCTTCACGGATATTTCGCTCGACATTCTCCACCACGACGATGGCGTCGTCGACGACGATGCCGATGGCCAGCACGAGACCGAACAGCGAGAGGTTGTTGAGCGAGAAACCAAGCACCGCGAGCATGGCAAAGGTGCCGATCAGCGACACCGGGATGGCGACGATCGGGATGATCGATGCCCGCCAAGTCTGCAGGAACACGATGATCACCACCACGACGAGGATCACCGCCTCGAACATGGTCTGGATCACCGCCTCGACCGATTGCGAGATGAACACCGTCGGATTGTAGACGATGTCGTAGCGCAGGCCCGCGGGGAAGGATTTCGACAGGTCGGCCATGGCATTCTGCACCAGCGCCGCCGTGGCCAGCGCGTTGGAGCCGGGTCGCTGGAAGATGCCCATGGGGATCGCCACCCGCTCGTCGAGATAGCCGCTGCGGTTATAGTCGGCGGCGCCAAGCTCGACGCGCGCGACATCGCGGACGCGCGTGACGCGCCCTTGGTCGTCTGACTTGATGATGATATTGCCGAACTGCGCCGGATCGGTGAGGCGCCCTTGCGTCTCGACATTGAGCTGGAAGGCGCCGGGCTGCGGCACCGGCGGTTGATTGATCACGCCGGCCGCCACTTGCACGTTCTGCGCGCGCAGCGCGTTGACGACGTCGCCGGCAGTGAGGTTGCGCAGCGCGAGCTTCTCCGGATCGAGCCAGATGCGCATCGAGTAATCGCGGGCGCCGAAGATGGTGACGTTGCCCACCCCGTCGATGCGAGAGAGCACGTCCTTCACGTGCAGGGTTGCGTAGTTGGAGATGTAGAGCAGATCGCGCGAGCCGTCGGGTGAGCTCAGATGGATCACCATCATGAGATCGGGGGATTGCTTGGTGACCGTCACGCCGATGGAGCGCACCTCCTCGGGAAGGCGCGGCAGCGCCGTCGAGACCCGGTTCTGCACCAGCACCTGCGCCGTATCGAGATTGGTGCCGAGCTTGAAGGTGACGGCCAGCGACATGCTCCCGTCGCTGGTCGACTGCGACGTCATGTAGAGCATGTTGTCGACGCCGTTGACCTCCTGCTCCAACGGCGTGGCAACGGTCTTGGCCACGATCTCGGCGGAGGCGCCGGGATAACTGGCGGTGACCGAGATCGACGGCGGTGCGATGTCCGGATATTGCGCAACCGGCAGGCTGAAATAAGCCACCGCTCCAACCAGCGTGATGAGGATAGAGATGACGGCAGCGAAAATCGGCCGGTCGATGAAAAAATGCGAGATGTTCATTGGGCGGCGGCGCCGGGCGGCGGAGCCGATGCTTCGATCTTGCCCGGCTGCGGCGTGACCTTCTGTCCCGGTCGCGCGCGCAACAACCCGCTGACGATGACCTGATCGTCGGGTGTGATGCCGCTCCTGATGACGCGCAAATTGTCATCGGTGACCGGACCGAGCTCGACCGGCTTCGGCACCACCGTGCCGTCAGGGGCCACGGTGAACAGCATCTTGACCGATTGGTCGGTCACCACGGCCGCATCCGGCACCAGCATGACTGGATGCAGTTGGGACATCGGCACGCGCACGCGGCCGAACTGGCCAGGCGTGATGAATAGATTGGAATTCGGGAAGGCAGCGCGGACGCGGATGGTCCCCGACGAGCGGTCATATTGGTTGTCGACAAAATCAATGGTGCCCTTCAGCGTCCATGTCTTCTCGTCCATAAGCTGGCCTTGGACCTCGACCGTATTATCGCGCGCCGATTTGATTTCACCCTTCTGCACCAGGCGCTTGTAGGTCATGCCGTCGCCTTCGCTCACATTGAAGCTGAGCCAAATCGGATCGAGCGAAACAATAGTCGTGAGCAACGTCGTTGTGCCGCCGGTCCCGCCCATTACCAGATTGCCGATACTCACTTCATGGCGGCCCATGCGGCCCGCGACCGGCGCCGTCACCCGCGTGTAGTCGAGATTGAGCTGGGCCTGATTGACCGCGGCAACCGCGGCATCCCTCGACGCCGTGGCGATCGCCACCTGCGACACCCGTTCGTCGTAGGTCTCTTTGGTGGCATAGTCGTTCTTGCGGAGCTGAGCGGTCCGGTCGAGCTGGGCTTGGGCAAGCTGAAGCTGCGCTTCGGATTGCGCTTGCTGGGCCTTGGCGGTCTCAAGCGCCAGCTCGAACGGCCGTGGCTCGATTACGAGAAGGAGATCACCCTTCTTCACCAGCTGGCCGTCGACGAAGTTGATGGATTCGAGATAGCCGCTCACCCGCGCGCGTACCTCGACCGACTCCCGCGGCTCGAACTGGCCGGTGAAATCGCTCCACTCCTGAAGATCCTTGACCAGAGGTTTGGAGGCGGTGACGGCGGGCGGAGGCGGCGCCGGGGCTGCCGCTTGCTCCCCGTGCCAGAAACCCCAATAGCGGTAACCAAGAGCGGCCGCGGCAATCACCACAAGAAGCAGGACAACGCGGGCGCCGCCTCCACGCGCGCGCGGCGGCGCGGTTCGAGCGGGCGCGCCCGGCTCAGGCTTGCGAGTGGGAGCTTCCGGGGCCTTCAGGTCCGTCGCTGCCTCCGAAGTCTGTTGTGAGCCGGCATCGTCGCCGGGCTCTTCGCCGTCGTCGCGACGGCTGCCGCCGTTCCGGTTTCTCTTTTCCACCATGGGCTGCATTCTAAGCTAGACGCGGATGACAAACTCAAGCGCCTGCCTGATCGTTGCAAAAGTCCGTTCTGGGGACGCTACCCTAATCAGGCACGGGGACGCGAGCGGCAAAGACCGATAGGCACAAGGGATTATCAACGAAAATCGCTGTCGAGCCGCTATTCTGCAAGCCAATCACGGCAATTTGCGGCTCACCGCAAGCGAGGGATCGGCTTCTCCGGGGCCGGTCTTTGCGACTCGCCCGGGCCGGAACCCATTCGTCTGCGGTCCGGTTCTGTTGACGGCGAACGCCACGCCCGGCAAAGGATCGACACATGCGGAAGCTCGTCGGCAAGCCCTTGCTCGTTGCCCTCTTCACGCTCAGCCTTGGCGGCTGCGGCGCCGAGGCTACCTTGCCGGTCGAAGCCGGAACCGGTCCCGACCCCAAGCTTCCAGCGCCGCACCAGACGATGATCCCGACGGTCAATATCGCCGAGGCAACGGGTTGGCCGAGCGGCGCGAAGCCCGTGGCGGCAGCCGGACTCTCGGTAAAGGCCTATGCGGCAGGACTCGCGCATCCGCGCTGGCTTCATGTGCTTCCCAACGGCGACGTGCTGGTCGCCGAGACCAATATGCCGCCCGGGCCCGAGCAAAGCGGCGTAAGGGCGTGGTTGATGAAGCAAGCCATGGGATGGGCCGGCGCCGGCGTTCCGAGCCCGAACCGCATCGTGCTGCTGCGCGACACCGACGGCGACGGCGTGGCCGAGACCAAATCGACGTTTCTCGCTGGGCTCAATTCACCGTTCGGCATGGCGCTGATCGGCAGCGATCTTTACGTGGCCGACACCGACGCCGTGCTGCGCTTCCCCTATCAAGAGGGGGCGACCAGCATCGAGGCGCCAGGGGTCAAGGTCGCGGATTTGCCGGCCGGCGCTCCCAACTATCATTGGAGCAAGAACATCATCGCGAGCCGCGACGGGGCGCATCTGTACGCTGCTATCGGATCGAACAGCAACGCCGGCGAGAACGGCATGGAGCAGGAGGCAGGCCGCGCGGCGATCGTCGAGATCGATCCCGCGACCGGACAGTCGCGCCTCTTCGCTTCGGGCCTGCGCAATCCAGTGGGACTAGCCTTTCAGCCGGACAGTGGCGAACTGTGGGTCGCGGTCAACGAGCGCGACGAGCTCGGCAGCGATCTCGTTCCCGACTACATGACCGGCGTGAAGGAGGGCGGCTTCTACGGCTGGCCCTACAGCTATTTCGGCCGGCATCTCGATCCGCGCGTTCGTCCGCAACGTCCCGATCTCGTCGCCAAGGCCATCGTCCCAGACTACGCGCTTGGGCCGCACACGGCTTCCCTCGGCTTGGCCTTCTATGACGGCAAGCTCCTGCCCGAGCGCTATCGGGGCGGCGCCTTCATCGGCCAGCACGGCTCATGGAATCGCAATCCGGTCAGCGGCTACAAGGTGATCTTCGTCCCCTTCGCCGGCGGCCGCCCTTCCGGGGCGCCTCAGGATATTCTCACCGGCTTTCTCAGTGCCGAAGGCGAGGCGCTCGGGCGTCCCGTCGGCGTCGCCGTCGATCAAGCCGGCGCGCTGCTCGTGGCCGACGATGTAGGCAACGGCATTTGGCGGGTCACGCCGGCCGAGGCAGAAAGTGCAGCGGTGCGGCCTTGACGTTGCGCCCGGCCACGCGATTGGACGTTACTAGCTGACCCGCATGCCGGCTTTGCCGCCGGAAGGTGACCCATCGAACAATCTTGGCGACGGAATTCGGGCCGTGGCGTATTGTGGCTCCTAAGGCCGAACACTCAAGTTCAGCCAGGAAGCGGGAGGGCGGCGTGCGCATCAGGTTGTTTCCGTGTGCCTGAAGCTTTGAGCCGAAGACATCTACTCGCCTGGGTGCTGGGAGCAGCGTTCCTGCTCCTGCTTGGCATCCCTCCAGGGCGCGCCGGAGTTGACGAACTCGCCAAGGCCGCCGGCTGGCGGCTCGGCGATCAGCTCAGTCTCGCCGGGCTCCTCTATGCGCAAGGGGGCCAGGATGACAAGGTCGAGCAGCTCCTGTCGTCGCTCAAACCGATGACCGACGCGATGCAGATCGCGATCAAGCCTTTACCGCCCCGCGCCGAGACGTCGGCCGCGACTTACGCCGATGTGATCCACTACCTCATCAAGGGCGACGGCGCCGACGTCGGGAGCGAGCTTGCCGGAAAATTCGGCAAAGAGGCGGGCACGTTGTTCGAGGTCGCAATCAAATCCAATTTGCTGATCCTCCTCTACCAGCCGGGGACGATCAGGGCATCGGCGAGGTTATCCAGTCGCGCATGAGCGAGATCGGCATGCCGGAGACTTTATGGATGGGCGTCGTCACGGCCATCAACAACAAAGCCCCCCAGAACGACGTCAAGCAAGCCGTCTTCAAGATGCATGACGACGTGGCGGCGTATCTCGGACAACTTGCCCAGTAACAGGAAGCGACGAAACGTCTTAGATGCCTCCCATGGCGATCACGCTGTTCACACCCCTCGCTGCGGCAATCGGAGGCGTAAAATGGGAATGGTGCCCAGGGGCGGATTTGAACCACCGACACGCGGATTTTCAGTCCGCTTTTAGCCCTTGATTTAATTCACTTTTTAGCTCGCATGTCGCGTTTGTGTCGCGTTCAGGCAAGCCGGTTATCGATAAGCAGCTTCCCTTGGACTAAAACTACTCTTACGGCTTCATCGCGGGTCGTTGATTTTCCAGGCACCCGGAACACGTGGTCATCGACAGTGTGGGCAATATCCTCCTGCAACAGACCGTCATGCGTCCATCCCCCGTCTGATGAAGCCATAGGTGTCGCTTTAATTACAAAGCCCCGGTAGTGAAACTCGGCTGTCATCTCCCTTTCCCCCTATGCCAATAGTGCCCGCTCGGCCTCGGCAAGCTCCGCGCCGTCATCGCCTGTCGGGAACAGATGTCCATACCGGTCCATCGTCATGACGATGCTGGAGTGCCCGAGGCGCTCCTGCACTCGCTTGGGCAGAAGCCCCAGCCCTCCGTCTTCGCGTCGGTTGATGCACCAAGAGGCGTAGAAATGGCGGAGCGTGTGCATTCCGGTGTATTTGGCCTTGCCCGGCTGCGCACAGATCAGGCCGCGATTGATGATGTTCGCAAGCGACTCGACGTTGCCCGACCCATTGGGGAACACCAGATCGAGATCACCCTTCGGACAGGCCAGCTTCCACTCCTTCAGCGTGTTGGCTACCAATGGGGGCAAGGGAACCTCGCGCTCGGCGGCCTCGGACTTAAGTGGCCCGATGTTGTTATAGCGATCGGCTCGCTGCCGGACGCGAATCTTACTGGCCTTGAGATCGACGTCTGCCCATCGCAGCCCGCGCAACTCTGACGCACGGAGCCCGGTGAAGATGGCTGTCATGAGCAGCGGGCGCCAACGGCCTTTGACGTGAGCGACTATGGCCGCGATCTCGGCGGGCTCCGGTATATCAATACCAACTTTGAGCTTCCCCTTCTGCCGCCGCTCGACACGCCGCTTTTTGCCGCGTTGCTGGCCGCGGTGAAGGTCACGAACGGGATTGCGCGCTGCGCCCTTGCCCACGCTATAGCCTCTCGACAGAGGGCCCGCTTCGTCGAGATCAAGCGCGAGCGCGGTGGTGGGCGCATCGTCCTTCGCTCCGAGGATCTGCTCGCCATCAAACAGGGTCGGTGGGCAGAGAAGGAGCGTGAGCGCCTGAGGACGCGGCAAGCTCGCACATTGTTCGGCCGCTGTCTTAGCCGGGATGGCG
>DASYIU010000092.1:0-4336 GCA_035997285.1 Methyloceanibacter sp.
CAACTCGTTCCAGGACTTAGCGAAAGAGGACGATTGAGACCCAATGGGCATTACCGACGGATATAGGGAGTTCGTGAGGGACCTGCTCTCGGATTTCGGGCCGGTCACCATTCGCAACATGTTCGGAGGCGCAGGCATCTACGCCGATGGCGTGATGTTCGCGATCCTGGTGGATGACACCCTTTATCTGAAAGCCGACGACGCCTCAGCTCGCGCTTTCGCCGCCGAGGGCACGACACCATTCACCTATCGACCGTCCGGCCGAGCACCGGTCGCCATGTCGTACTGGGAGGTGCCTGAGCGCCTGTCGAAGATCCGGAGGAGCTGGCGAGCTGGGCCCAGAAGGCACACAGGATCGCCCGAGCGACGAAGAGCAAGAGCGCAGGCTAAGGCGCGGCCGACCCCGGCAGTCCTAACGGCCGCCGAGTGCCCGGCTGATGACGTCAGCGAGGCCGCCCGGCCTGCGGCGGAACCAGCCCCGGGGCTGCTCGGCCTCGTAGCCGGCATCCACCTCCCCGGGAGGCCCAGGCGCGGCAGCCACGGGCGCAAGGTATTCTGCCTTCATCCAGCCGGTCGCAGCGCTCTGCGGATCGGCAACCTCGACCCAATCCTGATAGCGCGACACGACCCGCAAATTGCGGCCGTAAGGAAAGGCGAACAGCATGGACGCATCGTCGGAGGCGGAGGCATACATCCCGGCGCCCGAGACCAGGACTTGCACCCACTGCTCAGGGCCTTCCCCGGGCTCTCCTGGCGGCGGCGCATTGGGATCGGCGGCGTCGGCCCCCTCGCCCGGCGCCATGGGCTGGGATGGATCGGCGCCTTGCCGCGGCCAGGCCGCCATCTGATCGGGTGGACCGGGGCGGTCCTGGGGCGGCCCCGCCATAGGATTGGAGGCGTCGGTGTCCTCTGTCGGCGGCAGCGCCGTCACATCAGATGAGTCGGGGTCGTCGGCCGTCGGCGCATCGGCGTCTGGGGCGCTCTGTTCCGCGGCGCCAGCGCCTTGCGCATCGGGCTCCGGCGCCGCGGTCTCGGCCGGAGCTGTCTCGACCGGCGCTGTCTCGACCGGAAGAGGCTCGACTGGCGAGATCTCTTTTTGCTGGGAAGCGCTCCCGTCAGCCGAAGTCGGCTGAGGCGTCGTGATCTGCCGCTCATAGGGTAGCAGCCGCGACGGCGGCGCGCTCGCGGTGCGCTTGATGGTAGGCTCGGGACTCAAGACGACATAGACCGCGCCACAGGCGATGGCGCCTATGGCCATGAGCGAAATGATAAGCCGTTTGATGGCAGGCCTCCCGTTTACCCCTCGCCGCCATTAGGAGCGAAAAAGGCGGCAACAGCGTGGCTTCGCGCGACCTTTATCGGCCGGTTAAGCCTAATTTTCGGTGAAGTCACAGAGGCAGCAGGGGTCGGGGCGAAAAGGCCAAGTCCAGCAAAGACTAATGCCACGCCACCGAGGCCGAGGGCGCCAAAAGCGGGCCATCCCAACTCCCACTATTGCTTTTGGCGATCCGGCATGAGGGTGGCGTGGTGGCCCGGAGCGTGCCCCCGGGTCTTGGATGTTCGTCAAGCGTGGGGCGCCCAAAATGAAGGCCGCAGGGCATGTGCGAACATGCTCCCACGGCCTTTGAAAGCCCTCCTTCGCGCGAACGGCGCCGCGCGCGTCAGGACGCTCGATATCTGGCTCTAAACCTCGCCTTGGTCCAGGCTGCCAAGCCTAATGGCTTGGCTCGTGCTTCAGCCGCTCCATCTCATCCTTGAGTCGCAATTTTTGACGCTTCCACTCCGCGATCTTGAGCGGGTCGGCTGTCGGCCTCCCCTGCTCTTCTTCGATTTTCCGATCTAATGCGCGGTGCTTTTCCGACAACTCCACGATGTGTGCGTCAAGCGCCATATGGGACCTCCATAGCCGTTGGTCTCGGGCCATCTATTGTGTCAAATCGACAACGATTTGTCTAATGCTGCCCTGGGTTGTGCTGTCACTCCTTGCTGCAGGTCAACAACGCACATGCCTGGCAAGTTGCGCCCAAGGCCTTGCGCGGCCTCGGTTCGCCGCGATACTTTCGACCGTCCCAAGGGGCAGGCAGGGGGAGCAGGGGACGTCCGATGGAGAGCGAGGAGATTCGCGAACTCCGGACGACGCTGCTCAGGCTCAAGCAGGAACACCGCGACCTCGACAGCGCCATCAATGCGCTGGAAGAATCGGGCCGCGCCGATGCGCTCCAGCTCAAGCGGCTCAAGAAGAAGAAGCTGTTTCTCAAGGACGAGATCGCCCGCATCGAGGATCAGCTCCTCCCCGACATCATCGCCTGATTCGCATAAGTTTGCGGAGGAGACGCCACACATTCTCCCCTCCCCCTTGTGGGGGAGGGATAGGGAGAGGGGTTCAGAGATAATTAGTGCCTAATCCCCCTCCGCTCGCGCGATCAAGCGCGAGCGTGCTCCCCCACAAGGGGGGAGCGGGGAGTGGCATCCATCTCTTAGAAGTCACTTCAAGGCCCGGCATGACACCTCTATTCTATGGTCTTGCCCGAACCGCAGTTGCATTCAAAGACTTGCCTTGCCAAGCAAAGGCGCCACCCTATAATCCCGCGCTTTCCGCCGCCCCAGCCTGATCATCCCACGAGCGCGAGCATGAGCGTCGAGAAGCCGGTCGTCGGCATCATCATGGGCAGCCGCTCCGACTGGCCGACGCTGAAGGCCGCGGCAGCCGTGCTCGACGCGCTGAAAGTGGCTTACGAGACGCGCGTCGTCTCGGCGCACCGGACCCCTAAGCGGCTTTATACCTATGCGACCGGCGCGCGCGAGCGCGGGCTCAAGGTCATCATCGCCGGCGCCGGCGGGGCGGCGCACCTCCCCGGCATGACCGCCTCGATGACAGAGCTGCCGGTGCTCGGCGTGCCCATCGAGAGCCGCGCGCTGAAAGGCCTCGACAGCCTGCTCTCCATCGCGCAGATGCCGGCCGGGGTGCCGGTCGGCACCCTTGCCATCGGCGAGGCCGGCGCTACCAATGCCGGACTGCTCGCAGCGCAGATCCTGTCGCTCGGCGATGCGAGGCTTGCCGCCCGCGTCGTGGCTTGGCGCGCCGCGCAGACCGAATCCATAGCCGAGGCGCTCGAGGATAATGCCTGAAAGCGCGCTGGCCCCCGGCAGCACCATCGGCATTCTCGGTGGCGGCCAGCTCGCCCGCATGCTCGCGGTTGCCGCGGCGAGGCTCGGGCTCAAGACCCACATCTATTCCGACGAGACCGGCGCCCCCGCCTTCGATGTTGCCGCGGCGAAGACAATCGGCAGTTATGGGGACAAAGAGGCGCTCGCACACTTTGCCGGCGCCGTCGACGTGGTGACCTGCGAGTTCGAGAACGTCCCGGCCGAGACGCTGGAAGCTGTCGCGCGCGTCGCTCCCGTCTTTCCACGGACTAAGTCCTTCGCCGTCGCGCAAGACCGGCTCGCCGAGAAGAACTTCATGCGCGGGCTCGGCATCCCGGTCGCTCCCTATGCACCGGTCGACACGCTCGAGGACTTGCGCAGCGCTCTTGCCAGCGTGAAGCTCCCGGCGCTCCTCAAGACACGGCGGCTCGGCTATGACGGCAAGGGACAGGTGCTGATCAACGCCGCGGCTGGCGCTCCTGCGGCGCTTGCAGCCATCGGCCACGCGCCGGCCCTTCTCGAAGGGCTCGTGCTGTTCGAGCGCGAGGTATCGGTCATCGCCGTGCGCGGGCAGGACGGCGCGTTTCAGGTCTACCATCTCGTCGAGAACGTGCATCAGAACGGCATCCTCGCCATCAGCCGCGTGCCCGCCCGGAGCTCCGCGGGCATCGTTGCCGAGGCGACAGGCATCGCCGCCAGGATCGCCGAGAGGCTCGGCCATGTCGGGGTGCTCTGCGTGGAGCTGTTCCAGCGCGAAGGCGAGAGACCCGATCTCATGGTCAACGAGATCGCGCCGCGGGTGCACAATTCCGGCCATTGGACGCTCGACGCCTGCCTGATCAGTCAGTTCGAGAACCATATCCGCGCGATTGCCGGATGGCCGCTCGGAGACACCGCGCGCCACAGCGATGCCGTGATGACCAATCTGATCGGGTCCGACGTCGAGGGCTGGCGCGAGTTCGCCGCCGAGCCGGGGACCGCCGTGCACCTCTACGGCAAGTCAGAGGCCCGGCAGGGGCGCAAGATGGGCCACGTCACGCGGCTTTATCCTAAGAGCTGAGGAGTCGGCACATGAAGTGAATGCTGCTGGTGCTCATTTTCGGGACGATCCCGGTCAAGACCGGGCTCCACTTCGACAGCATTGAAGACTGCCTGAAGGCCGAAGAGACGATGCGTGCCGAATATGCGC
>DASYIU010000093.1:0-2503 GCA_035997285.1 Methyloceanibacter sp.
GAGGATCTCGATCCCGAGATTGCAGCAGCCGGCGTGCGGCGGCTTGCAAGCCTCAGCAAGGGCGAGGCGGCGGCACGGCTTGCCATTGCCCATTGGGTGCGCGCGCCGCAGCTCGTGAGCGAAATTCAAGACGACATCGACGCTCTCAGCGGAGGATTGCCGGAAGCGCGCATCCGTCTCACCGGTTTCTCCACGACCCATGGTATCGCCGTCGATCTTGGCCGAGCCTTTGCCGCTTGCGGCTATCGTGCCAGCGTCAGCGAGGCGGAGTACGGCCAGGTGCTTGCGGAGCTGATGCAGCGCTCGACGGAGTCGAGAGACGCACTCATGATCCTGCTCGACCTCGAAGGTCTCCACGCACCGGAGTGGCGCCAGGACGCGAGCGCAGGCTACGGCCTCTTGCAGCAAAAGCTCGACCTGTTGACGGCAGGGCTGGAAGGCTACGCGGGCAAAGGCTTAGGACCGATCCTCGTGAACACCGTGCCCGTCGCGGCAGTGCCGACGGCAGGCCTGATCGACACGCACCACCCCGCGGGCCTCGCTCATGCGGTACAGATGATCAATGGTCGCCTCGCGGACGTCGCGCGAGCGCATGCCCAGATCGTCCTTGTGGATACGAACCGCGCTCTCAGTGGGCTTCAATCGCGGCGATGGGTCGATCCGAAGCTCTGGTATTACGGCCGGTTGCCCTTCTCTCCCGATGCCACAAGGCACCTCGCGTTGGCGTTCGCCAACGCCTACCGCGCGCTGAAGAGGGGTACGGCGAAAGTGCTCGCGCTCGATCTCGACAATACGCTTTGGGGCGGCGTCTACGGCGAGGACGGCGTCGCCAAGCTCCTGTGTGACGACGAGTTCCCCGGCAACGCGTTCAAGGCCTTCCAGCGCGAATGTCTCCGCCTCAAGAGCCAAGGCATTCTTCTTGCACTGCTGAGCAAGAACAATCCCGATGCCATCACCGCGTTCAGTACGCATCCGGGCATGTTGCTGAAGGAGGACGATTTCGTCGCGACCCGCATCAACTGGGAGCCCAAGCCGGGCAACATCCGCAACATCGCCGAGGAGCTCAATCTCGGCCTCGACAGTTTCGTGTTCATCGACGACAGCCCGCATGAGCGGGAGGCCATGCGCCGCATGTGCCCCGAGCTGACGGTGCCGGAATTGCCGGCCGACCCTGCGAGCCGGCCGCTTTGGCTGCGAGCCCTTGAGGTGACTTGGCCCACCCGTCTGACCGAGGAGGATTCCCGCCGCAGCGACAGGTACCTCGCCGAGAAGCGCCGCGCCGGCTTGCGCGAGAGTGCCGTCAGCTTTCAGGATTATCTGGGTGGGCTCGATCAGACGCTGATCGTGCGGCCCGCCAGCGCCGAAGCCGTCGGCCGCGTCGCGCAGATGCATTTGCGCACCAACCAGTTCAACTTGACGACCGAGCGCTATGACGAAGCGGCGATCAAGGGCATGGTGGACGAGCCCAGCGGCTACGTCGTGCTGCATGGGCAAGCCCTCGACAAGTTTGGCGACCACGGGATCGTCGTCTGCGCCACGGCACGGATCGATGGCCACACCGCGACGCTGCAGAGCTTCCTCATGAGTTGCCGCGTCGTCGGCCGGGCCATCGAGACCGCCTTTCTCGGCGCATTGCTCGAGCGACTGGCCGAACGGGGGGTCCGCACCGTGCGAGCGGCCTACATCCCCACCAAGAAGAACGCTTTGGTGCGCGACTTCTACAAGACTGCGGGTTTCTCGGCGCTTGCCCCCGAGGGCGACACCGAATATTGGCTTTGGGAGATGGGGTCCGCTGGCCTGCCTGGGGCTGACCTCATTAGCGTGCGATGGGAGACGTGATGGAGCAAGTTTTAGCAGTGCGTCCCGAAATCAAGAGCTTGTTCGCCAACATCTTCAAGTATGATGGCGAAATCAGTTTGGCGACCTCGGGGCGGGAGGTGGCGAAATGGGACTCGCTGCAGCACGTGGCATTGGTTGCGGCTATAGAGGAGCAGTTCGGTATCTCGCTCTCCATGGACGAGATGATCGAAATCCGCTCGGTCAAGGACATCTGCAATATTCTTGACCGGCACGGGGTCTGAGCTGGCCCGGGCAGGTACAACGGGCCAAGCATACCACCTGCGGCAGCGGATGGGGTTGGAAGGAGATAGCAGCTAGTTTAGAATAACGGCGCTTCGTGAAGAGGGTCACGCCGCAGCACTGGGCACGAGAATGCCGGTCCGGCATTCGAACCGAGTACCGAGGGAATCAAGCAAGCATGCAATGGGTGGTTGGGAGATTGTTGGCGTTGCCCTTGCGGGTGATAGCGGTGTTCGTGGCCCTCTACATGCTTGCGCTTCGCGTCGCGCAGCGCATCGGGCACGGCCTGAATAAGTTCGCAGGCGAGATTGCGCGCCTTCGCAATGAAGCGCGTCAAGTATCCGCCGATATTGCCAGCTTCTCGGCTCAGCAATGCGCGAGCAACCCCCTGGATCCCGGGAAAAAGACGGTGTTCCTCACCATC
>DASYIU010000094.1:0-8325 GCA_035997285.1 Methyloceanibacter sp.
GCCTCGACCGCCTTGCGCACCGCCTCGGCGACTTCGTTCGCCTTGCCGCTCGCCATGCCCACGCGACCCTTGCCATCGCCCACCGCGACCAGCGCGTTGAACGAGAAGCGCCGGCCGCCCTTGACCACCTTGGCCACGCGATTGATATGCACGAGCTTATCGACGAATTCGCTGTCGCGATCGTCGCGGTCTCGTCCGTGCTGCGGGCCTCGGCCCCCTTTGCGATCCATCATCTCGATCCTCTAGAAGTTCAAACCCGCCTCGCGGGCAGCATCGGCGAGCGCCTTGATGCGCCCATGATAGAGATAGCCGCCGCGGTCGAATACGACCTCCTTGACGCCGGCCTTGAGCGCCCTCTCGGCGACCAGCTTGCCCACCGCCTCGGCGGCCGCAAGGTCGCAGCCCTTGGCGAGCGCGCCTTTGAGGTCCTTGTCCAGCGTCGAAGCGGCCGCCATGGTCTTGCCGGCGGAATCGTCGATCACCTGAGCATAGATATGCTTGGAGGAGCGGAACACCGACAGGCGCACCCGACCATTCGCCGCACGCTTCAGCGTATGGCGGACCCGGCGCGAACGCCGAAGGAAGCTCTCATTTAACGCGCTCATCGCTCTCGTCTCGCTACTTCTTCTTGCCTTCTTTGCGGAGGATGAACTCGCCCGCATATCTCACGCCCTTGCCCTTGTAAGGCTCGGGCGGCCTGTAATGCCTGATCTCGGCTGCGACCTGGCCGACCTTCTGCTTGTCGATGCCGGTGATCACGATCTCGGTCGGCTTCGGACAGACCACCTGAATGCCTTGCGGAATGGGATAGGAGATGTCGTGGCTGTAGCCAAGCTGCAGTTGCAGATTGGATCCTTGCACCGCGGCCCTATACCCCACGCCCGTAATATCGAGCTTCTTGGTGAAGCCTTCGGTCACGCCGGCAATGAGGTTGGCGACCAGCGTCCGCGACATGCCCCACATGGCGCGCGCCCGCTTGGTGTCCTCGCGCATGGCGATCTCGATCTCACTCTTGTCCAGCTTGGCGATGATGTCGTCGACCAGGACGTGCTTGAGCTCGCCCTTAGGACCCTTCACCTTGACCTCTTGGCCGTTCACCGCGGCGGTGACGCCTCCGGGAATTGCCACTGGTTTCTTACCGATCCGCGACATGAGTCAAACCTTCGTTCGAATTTGCTGCGCTTAGAATATGTTGCAGAGAATTTCGCCGCCGACATTCTCGGTGCGCGCACGGGAGTCAGACATGACGCCTTTCGGCGTCGAGAGTATGGCAACGCCGAGGCCGTTGGCGACCGTGGGCAAGTCCTTGACCGATGAATACACCCGCCGGCCCGGTGTCGACACCCGCTTGATGTCCTTGATCACCGGCTCGCCGTCGAAATACTTGAGCTCGATCTCGAACTCGGCCCGCCCGCCGGTATAATCGACGCGCGCATAGCCGCGGATATAGCCCTCCTCGGCGAGCACGTCGAGAACGTGCTCTCTGAGCTTCGAGGCCGGCGTCGTCACCTTGGCCTTGTAACGCATCTGCGCGTTGCGGATGCGGGTCAGCATGTCACCTAGCGGATCGTTAATGCTCATCGATCGTCCTTACCAGCTCGACTTGACCATGCCGGGGATCAGCCCCTGGCTTCCGAGCTCACGCAGCGCGATGCGCGACATGTGGAGCTTGCGGTAGTAGCCGCGGGGGCGGCCCGTGAGAACGCAACGGTTGCGGATGCGCGTCGGCGAGGAGTTGCGCGGCAGCTCCGAAAGCTTGAGCCTTGCGGCGAAGCGCTCCTCGGCCGGCAGCGCGCGGTCGGCGGCGATCGCCTTGAGCCGCGTCCGCCGCGTCTTGAACTTCTTGGCGAGGCGCTTCCGCTTGTTGTTGCGCTCGATCATGCTCGACTTTGCCATTCACGTCCTCCTGTCGCGGCTCAGGGCCTGCCCTTAGCTGCGAAACGGAAAATTCAAGCCTGCCAGCAACGCGCGCGCCTCGTCGTCGGTGGGCGCCGTCGTGCAGACGATGATGTCCATGCCGAGCACATCCTCGACCTTGTCGTACTCGATCTCGGGGAAGATGATGTGCTCTTTCAGCCCAAGCGAATAATTGCCTCGGCCATCGAAGCTTTTCGGGTTCAGCCCGCGGAAGTCCCGGACCCGCGGCAGAGCGATGTTCACCAGCCGGTCGACGAACTCGTACATGCGGTTCTGGCGCAAGGTGACCTTGGCGCCGATCGGCATGCCCTCGCGGAGCTTGAAGGTGGCGATCGACTTGCGCGCCCGCGTGATCACCGGCTTCTGCCCGGCGATCAGGGCGAGATCGGCGGCGGCGGCGGTCACCTTCTTGGAATCGTTGATGCCCTCGCCCACGCCCATGTTCAACACCACCTTGTCGAGCCTGGGCACTTGCATTCGGTTGGCGTAGCCGAACTCCTTGGTGAGCTCGTCCCTGAGCACATCCTGGTAGTGCAGCTTGAGACGGGGGGTATAGGGCTTATCAGCCATCGATGACCTCTCCCGAGCGCCTGGCAAAGCGGACCTTGCGCCCGTCCTTCAGAAATTTGTAGCCGACCCGCGTGGGCTTCCCGTCCTTGGGATCCTCGATCGCGAGATTGGAGACGTGGATCGCCGCCTCCTTGGAGATGATCCCGCCGTCTTGCGTGGTGGTCTGGCGCTGATGGCGCCTCACCATGGCCACGCCCCTGACGATGACGCGGTTCTCCTCGGGCATCACCTTGAGCACCTCGCCCTTCTTCCCCTTGTCCTTGCCGGTGATGACCACGACGTGGTCGCCCTTCTTGATCTTGAGCTTGGGCATCTAGAGCACCTCCGGGGCGAGCGACACGATCTTCATGTGCTTCTTGGCTCTGAGCTCGCGAGTGACGGGGCCGAAAATGCGCGTGCCGATCGGCTCGCCTTGCGGGTTGACCAGCACCGCGGCGTTGCGATCGAAGCGGATGATCGAGCCATCGGGCCGGCGCACGCCCTTGGCGGTGCGCACCACCACGGCCTTCATCACCTGCCCCTTCTTCACGCGGCCGCGCGGGATCGCCTCCTTGACACTCACCACGATGGTGTCGCCGATCGAGGCATATTTTCGCTTGGAGCCGCCCAGCACCTTGATGCACTGCACGCGCCGCGCGCCGGAATTGTCGGCGACGTCAAGATTAGTCTGCATCTGGATCATGGCACGTGCCTTTAACTCTTATCCTGGCCGTCAGCTCGCCGCGTGCTCGCGCGGCAATACCGTCCACCGCTTCTGCTTGGAGACCGGGGGACATTCCTCGATCCATACCATCTCGCCCACCTTGAACTCGTTCTTCTCATCGTGGGCGTGGTAGTTCTTGCTCCGCCGCACGGTCTTCTGCAGCAACGGATGCGTGAAGCGCCGCTCGACGCGGACCACCACGGTCTTGTCGTTCTTGTCGCTCACCACGACCCCTTGCAGAACTCTCTTCGGCATTATCTCGGTTCCTTTACGCCTTCGCAGCGGCGCTCTTCTGCCGTGCGATCGTCTGGATGCGCGCGATGTCGCGCTTGATCTGACGCACCCGCGCCGTGTTCTCGAGCTGGCCCGACGCCGCCTGGAAGCGCAGGTTGAACTGCTCCTTCTTCAGCTTGATCAGCTCGTCGCTGAGCTGATCCTCCGTCATGCCGCGGACTTGACCGGCCTTCATGGCTTAGACCTCAACAATGCGCGCGACGACGCGCGTCTTGATCGGAAGCTTGGCGGCAGCCAGCCTGAGTGCCTCGCGCGCCACCGGCTCGCCGACGCCATCGATCTCGAACATGATGCGACCGGGCTTCACCCGCGCCACCCAGAATTCCGGCGTGCCCTTGCCCTTGCCCATGCGCACTTCAGTCGGCTTCTTCGACACCGGCACATCGGGAAAGAGCCTGATCCACACCCGGCCCGAGCGCTTCATCTGCCGCGTCATGGCGCGCCGCGCCGCTTCTATCTGCCGTGCCGTGATGCGCGCAGGCTCCTGCGCCTTCAGCCCGAAGGTGCCGAAGGCGAGCGTGACCGCGCTCGAGGCGGCGCCCTTGATGCGCCCCTTATGGGCCTTGCGGTATTTGGTACGCTTCGGTTGCAGCATGACGCTAAGCTTTGCCTTTCGATCCTACGCCTGGGCCGGAGAGGGCTCGCGGCGCCCTTGCGAGCGGCCGCCTTCCTGGGCCTCGAGCGCCTTGGTCTCCTGGGCCATGGGATCGTGCTCCATGATCTCGCCCTTGAAGATCCACACTTTGACGCCGATGATTCCGTAAGCCGTGCGCCCGAGCGCCGTGCCGTAGTCGATATTGGCGCGCAGCGTATGCAGCGGCACCCGCCCCTCGCGGTACCACTCCATGCGCGCGATCTCCGCCCCGCCGAGCCGGCCGCCGCAATTGATGCGGATGCCGAGCGCGCCCATGCGCATCGCCGATTGCACGGCGCGCTTCATGGCGCGGCGGAAGGCCACCCGGCGCTCGAGCTGCTGTGCGATTCCCTCGGCCACCAGCACGGCGTCGACCTCGGGCTTGCGCACCTCTACGATGTTGAGATGCACCTCAGAGTCCGTCATGGCCGCAAGCTCGCGCCTGAGCTTCTCGATGTCTGATCCCTTCTTGCCGATCAGGATGCCGGGACGCGCGGTATGCACCGTCACCCGGCACTTCTTATGCGGGCGCTCGATGACCACCTTGGAGATGCCCGCCTGCTTGCGCGAGGTGAGGATGTGATTGCGCATCTTCAAGTCTTCGTGCAGCAGGAGTGGGTATTCGCCGCGCGTCGCATACCAGCGCGAATCCCAGGTGCGGTTGATGCCGAGCCTGAGCCCGATCGGATTGACCTTCTGTCCCATTAAGCGGGCTCCTCGACTTGGCGCAGCACCACGGTGATCTGCGAAAATGACTTCTCGATCCGGGCGGCGCGGCCACGCGCCCGGGCGCGCATCCGCTTCATCACCAGATTCTTGCCCACATAGGCCTCGACCACGACGAGGGCATCGACATCGAGGTCATGATTGTTCTCGGCATTGGCGATTGCCGATTCGAGCGTCTTCTTCACGTCCTTGGCGATACGCTTGCGCGAGAAGGTGAGATCGGCGAGCGCGCGGTCGACCTTCTTGCCCCGAATCAGCTGGGCAAGCAGGTTGAGCTTTTGCGGGCTCACGCGCATAAGCCGCGTGACCGCCCTCGCCTCGTTCTCCTTCAGCGTCCGGTCGCGCTGCGGCTTGCCCATAATTACGCCTTCGTCCTCTTAGCCTTGCGGTCTGCGGCGTGGCCATAGAAGGTCCGCGTCGGCGCAAACTCTCCGAACTTGTGGCCGATCATGTCCTCGGTGACGAGCACCGGGATGTGCTTCTGGCCGTTATGGACGCCAAAGGTGATGCCGACGAATTGCGGCAGGATCGTCGAGCGGCGCGACCAAATCTTGACCACGGCGTTGGAGCCGCTGCCACGCGCCTTCTCCGACTTCTTGAGGAGATACCCGTCGACGAACGGGCCTTTCCAGACCGAGCGTGACACCTGAACTATCCCTTCTTCTTCTGATGGCGGCTGCGCAGGATGAATTTGTCGCTGGCCTTGTTGGAGCGCGTCTTCTTGCCTTTGGTCGACTTGCCCCACGGGGTCACCGGGTGGCGGCCGCCTGAGGTACGGCCCTCGCCGCCGCCATGAGGATGGTCGACCGGGTTCATGGCCACGCCGCGCACGACGGGTCTGCGCCCCTTCCAGCGCATGCGTCCGGCCTTGCCGAAATTTATATTGGAATTATCCGGATTGGAGACGGCCCCAACGGTCGCCATGCATTCGGCCGGCACCATACGCGTCTCGCCCGAGTTCAGCTTGAGGATGGCATAGCCCGCATCGCGGCCCACGAGCTGGACATAGGTGCCCGCGGCGCGCGCGATCTGTCCGCCTTTGCCCTGCTTCATCTCCACATTGTGGATGATGGTGCCGATCGGCATGTTGCCGAGCGGCATGGCGTTACCGGGTTTCACGTCGACCTTGGTATCGGCAATCACGCTGTCGCCGGGTGCCAGCCGCTGCGGCGCCAAAATATAGGAGAGCTCGCCGTCCTCGTACTTGATCAGCGCGATGAAGGCGGTGCGGTTCGGATCGTATTCGGGCCGCTCCACCGTTGCCGGGACACCGAGCTTGCCGCGCTTGAAGTCCACCTTGCGGTAGGTGCGCTTATGCCCGCCACCGCGATGCCACATGGTGACGCGGCCATGATTGTTGCGCCCGCCGGACTTGGTCAGCCCTTCGGTGAGCGCCTTGACCGGCTTGCCCTTCCACAGAGGGCTCTTGTCGACGAGCACGAGCTCGCGCTGGCTCGGCGTGGTGGGGTTGTAGGTTTTAAGGGCCATTCTCGTCAGATCCTCGTCGTCACGTCGATCTTGTCGCCTTCGGCGAGCTTGACGATGGCTCTCTTGACGTCCTGCTGCTTGCCCTTGATGCCCTTGAAGCGCTTGGTCTTGCCCTTGCGGTTCAGGGTATTCACGGCAAGCACCTTGACGCCGAAGAGTTTCTCGATGGCGGCCTTGATCTCAGGCTTGGTGGCATTGCGGCGCACCTTGAACACCACCTGGTTGGCCTCGGAGACGGCACTCGACTTCTCGGTGATGACCGGCGAAAGGATCACGTCGTAGGCGGACAGCGCGCTCATTTGAACCGGGCCTCTAGCGCCTCGAGCGCCGCTCTCGTCAGCACGAGCTTCTCGTGCTTCAGAATGTCGTACACATTGATGCCTGCGACGGGTAGCACGTCGACGCCCGGCAGGTTGCGTGCGGCCCGCGCGAAGGCCTCTTGCACCGCGGCGCCGTCGATGATCAGCACCGAGCCGAAGCCGAGCTTGGCGAAGCGGGACTTGAGGTACTTGGTCTTGGCTTCTTTCAGCTCGCATTTGTCGATAACGAACAGCGTCTCGGACTTGGCCTTGGCTGACAGCGCATGCTTGAGCGCAAGCGCCCTCACCTTCTTCGGCAGATCGATGGCATGGCTGCGCGGCTTCGGCCCGAACGACTTGCCGCCGCCTCTGAACAAATTCGCCCGACGGCTGCCGTGGCGCGCGCGGCCCGTGCCCTTCTGGCGGTAGAGCTTGGCGCCGGTATAATTGACCTCGGCGCGGCCCTGCACCGAGACGGTGCCGCCGCGCCGCTTGGCGAGCTGGTAGCGCACCATGCGATGCAGGATGTCGGCGCGCGGCTCGAGCCCGAACACATGGTCGGGGAGCTCGACAGTTCCCGCCTTCTTGGCGTCGAGAGTGGTTACGTTGGCCTGCATCACTCTTGGCTCCCGGCCTCGGCCTGCTCTGGCTTGGCCTGCTTTTCTTGCTTCGGCGCCTCGCCGGCCGCCTTGCGGAAGGCGCCTGGCTTCGGCGCGCTCTCGGGCAGCGTGCGCTTCACCGCGTCGGACAGCAGCACCCAACCGCCCTTGGCGCCCGGCACCGCGCCGCGGATCATGATCAGCCCGCGCTCCGGGTCGGTCTTCACCACCCGCAGATTCTGCGTGGTGACGTTCACGTCGCCCATGTGGCCGGCCATCTTTTTGCCCTTGAACACCTTGCCGGGGTCCTGGCGCTGGCCGGTCGAGCCGTGGCTGCGATGGCTAACCGAGACACCGTGACTGGCGCGCAGGCCGTGGAAGCCGTGGCGCTTCATGACGCCGGCAAAGCCCTTGCCGATGGTCGTGCCCGAGACGTCGACAAACTGCCCCTCGACGAAATGGTCGGCGGTGATCTCCGCGCCCACCTCGATCAGGTTCTCCGGGCTCACGCGAAACTCGGCGAGCTTCCGCTTGGGCTCGACATTGGCCACGGCGAAATGCCCGCGCGCGGCGCGCGACAAACGCTTCACCTTGGGCCTGCCGGCGCCGAGCTGCAGCGCGGTATAGCCGTTCTTCTCGTCCGTGCGCTGGCCGACCACCTGGCAATGCTCAAGGCGCAGCACCGTCACCGGGATGTGCTCCCCAGCATCGGTGAAGATCCTGGTCATGCCGACCTTTTGCGCGATGACGCCTGATCGCATCGGTCTTGCTTCCTTGCCTCGTCCCGCGCCTTAGAGCTTGATCTCGACGTCGACACCGGCGGCGAGGTCGAGCTTCATCAGCGCATCGACCGTCTGCGGCGTGGGGTCAACGATGTCGAGCAGGCGCTTGTGCGTGCGCATCTCGAATTGCTCGCGGCTCTTCTTGTCGATATGGGGCGAACGGTTCACGGTGAACTTCTCGATACGGGTCGGCAGCGGAATAGGTCCGCGCACTTCCGCGCCGGTCCGTTTCGCCGTGTTGACGATCTCCTTGGTCGACGCATCGAGGATGCGATGGTCGAAGGCTTTGAGCCTAATTCTTATGTTCTGGCTT
>DASYIU010000095.1:0-2152 GCA_035997285.1 Methyloceanibacter sp.
CCTTGGTGCGGCGCTCAGAGCGCTGCGGCAGGTCCATGCGCGCGAGCCTGAGAGCGAGGATAAGACCTTGCTCGGACCCAGTGCCTTCACGTCATCACCACCCAGCTTGCCGAGGAGGGGCCCCTGCAGGAGGATCTGCAACCTCTCATCGACCTTGAGGCGAGCCTCCGCCGGCCCAAGGCGCTGGCGCAAGGGGGAAGCGCCGCAAACCGGCGTAAGCACCGTCCGCCGAGCGAGAGCTTCCTCGCCCGAGTCGCTGCCGTGATCGATCTCCTGGTCAAGGGCGGCTCCGAAGAGGCCGAGGCCGCGCAGATGGTGATGCGCCGGCTCGTTGCCGTCGGGGTCCCCCGCGGCGATGCAAGGGGCTGGAAACGTCTCTTGGAGTGGCGCACCGATCTCGGCAACGGCCTCGTCTCCACCGAGGCGCAAGAAGAATACCAGGACTTTACGCGTCAGCTCGAAGCCATCCCAGCCAACGAGCGGCTCAAGCGCGTGTTCGACCAGCAGCTCTGGGACCGCAGGCGCAAGCCAAGATAGCGGCGCAAACCCCGCTCAAGCTCACTGGGGCTTTGGCGGTTTTGCTGCCGGTTTGGGCGTCGCCGGGGGAGTGGTTGGTTTCGGCGGCTGCTGGGCGCGGGCATCGAGCTTGGCGCTGATCTTGGCGACATCGTCGTGGAGCACGGAGCGCATCTCGGAAATGGCTTGCGTGAGGCCCGCCTTGATGTCGGCGATCTGCTTGCCGACATCCGCCGCATCCTGAGCACTGGAGCCGCTGTCCTGCTTGAGCTCGGCAACGGCGCCCCTTATGCCGCCGCTGACCACAGCGAGGAGCAGGATATTGGCGATGAGGAGGGCGATGACGACCCATTTGAACAGGTCCCAAGCCATCGCTTCTTTGATGGCGTTGCGACCCATGTCCAAGGCTCTCGCCGGGAAATTCTGCCGCATATCCCTGTAGGGTTCATCTGTCATGGCCGCCCCCTCGGTCCGACGACCGTCGCCGGACGCTGGCCCCATCATAGCACTCAAATGCGGAACCGGGCGCGGGTGAAATTGATGACCGCGCACTGACCCCGGTCGCCGGCAATTGGCTCCCGACAAGGAGAAGTGCGCAGGAGATTGGAACGACGGTCGCCCGCCTAGAAATCACCCGGGTCGGTGAGCTTAACGGCTCAGAACGGACTTCACCGATAGCCGGCCAGGCTCTCCAACGCCCACTCTCGAAGCTCAATGGGATCGGTCACGCCGTCTGCGGCAAGACCCATGAGCTGGTGACTGAGCTCGGTCTTAACTTCATTGTCTTTATCGAAATCACGAAATGGATCGCGAGCCTGTAGCATCGTCCAACTGGCGTCGAATGCCTGCTCTAGCGCGGCACGCAGCGCCGGATTGTACAAATTGTGTGGGGGGTTTTTAGAGCCCATTTCTCCCCTCCTTGCGTCGCAGGCGGGAGTCTTAGGCTCTCAGCCACCGGTGCCTGTTGTTGCTCTTACCGGCGATGGCTCAGTGTGCGCCTTCCCAGCGGGAATAACCAGCCAAGAGATGCTCGCTGTCATGCCTGTTTCATCAAGAGGAGGGACTATGCCTAGCCGTGGAGTGACGGAGGCGAACAATGCAGACCCATGAATGGCAGCGATGGGGAATCGTTGCCACCCTCATTTGGCCGTTGCCGGCGGCAACGGCCGGAATGTTTTTGGCGGTGGCGCCCGCCACCTCCCTATCAGAGCTGCCTGAAAAGCCATGACGTCGACCGCGGCGAGTGCCAGTGCAATCTGCGCTCCGACTGGACCAAGTATAGCGGCGACCGGCTCACCTACGCGGCCCTGGTCGGGCTTGGACCGATACCGATCGTTTGGCTGATTGCCCTTGGACTGAGCGCAGCTCTGCAGCAGAGAGGGCGATCGGGAGTTCCGGGGCAACGATCAAATGCGAGGAAAACAGTCGAAAGGCCCGGTTACCTGCTGCGAGGCGAGACGGCGCTTTAGTGGCTTCTGTCCCGCGAGGATTTTAGTGGTGCGCCCGGCAGGGCTCGAACCTGCAACCCCCAGATTCGAAGTCTGGTGCTCTATCCGTTGAGCTACGGGCGCGTTGCCGCTGGCATGACGCTCGGGCCAAGCTAGCAGCGAGTTCCTCTACAGCGCGGGGCGTCCGC
>DASYIU010000096.1:0-4908 GCA_035997285.1 Methyloceanibacter sp.
GACCAATCACATCATCGATCAGGAGCAATACACGATCCTGGTGACCGCGGTGATTGCCAGTGCCGTAGTGCCGACCCTGATTGCCCAGCGCTGGTTCCAGCCGACGTTTAAGCCGATTGCCAAGGAGGGCGTCCATGTTCAAGAAAATCCTGATCGCTAGCGACGGGTCCGAGGGGGCCTTTAAGGCCCTGGTCGCCGCGTTGAGGTTGGCGCACTCCCATAAGGCGCAGCTGCACATGATCTGCGTCGAGGAAACTCAGTGGATTCCGGGCTCGCACGAGGAGGTGATCGGCGACAAGGAGCTCGCCGATCGCAAATTTGCGGGGGTGGTGGCAAAGGCGGAGGCCGAGGCGAAGCACCACCGCGTCAAGCTCAAGAGCCACATCGTGGTCGGACACCCCGTGCCGGCGGAGGCGGATGCTTTCTCCGATAAGACGGGCGTTGAAGTGCGCGAGGAAGTCTTGGTGGGGAACAATGCCCGGGACACCGTGCCCCGCTGGTCGCCCGATTGGGGCCGCTACCATGGATTTAAGGAGATGCTGAAAGGACTGGAGGGAGTGCGCGTGAAAGGCCTTTCCCGAAGGTGCCAAAGGCGAAATGAGCAGACCGATGCACTGGCGCAAGCGCTTCAGGATCATGGCGTCGTCGTCCACCGCCCCAAAATGCCAATCGTCGATTTCATTACGCGCGACGGCTCCGATCTGCTCGTCACCGGGTTCATGGGCCATTCGGCGCTTTACAATAGGATGATCGGCAGCACCACCGACCGGCTCGTGGAACTCGCCCCCTGCACGGTCCTGGTCGTGAAATGACTGGCGCTTAAAGGCAAGTTACGCCAGTTGATGCGGCATGGCAGGAGTTGAAACGAAGACTGTCGGCGCTGCCGAGGACGGCATGCGGCTGGACCGCTGGTTCAAGACCCATTACGCGAACCTTCCCCACAGCCGGCTGGAGAAGCTGCTGCGCACCGGGCAGGTGAGAGTCGATGGCGGCCGTGCCAAGGCGAGCACGCGGCTTGCCGCAGGCCAGGCGGTGCGCGTGCCGCCGCTGCCCGACGTTGCCCCCCCGCCGGCGCCGAAACACGCATTGTCGAAGGCCGATCGGGATTTTCTCGCCTCCATCACCCTCTATGAGGACGACGATCTGCTGGTGGTCAACAAGCCACCAGGGATCGCGGTGCAGGGCGGCACCAAAACCACCCACCATATCGACCGGCTGCTCGAAGGCTTGGGCGACGGGCCGGAGACGCGGCCGCGCCTGGTGCACCGGCTCGACCGCGACACTTCGGGCGTGCTCGTCATCGCCAAGCGCCGCTCGGTCGCGGCAAAGCTCGGGCGCGCCTTCCAGACCCGCTCTGTGCGCAAGATCTATTGGGCGCTGCTGCATGGCGTGCCGCGGCCTCCGCAAGGCAAGGTCGAGGCGGCGCTGGTGAAGGCCTCGGGTCCTGAGGGCGACCGGGTGCGGAAAGCGCGCGCCGGGGAGCAGGACGTCGCCCAGTCAGCCGTGACCCATTATGCCGTCGTCGACAGGGCAGGGCAGCAGGTCGCCTTCGTCTCGCTGAAGCCCGTCACCGGGAGGCAGCACCAGCTCCGCGCCCATATGGCAATCCTCGGCCATCCCATCCTGGGCGATGAAAAATATCACGGCGACAAGGATTTGCCCGAGGGCGTGCCGAGCAAGCTTCACCTGCACGCGCGGCGCATCAGCTTCCCCCATCCCTCCGGCGAGGGCGTGGTCGATGTGACGGCACCCCTGCCGGAGCATATGGCGCGCACCTTTGCCACTTTCGGTTTCGAGGCGCGACAGGACGACAGCAACGGTGGTGGGTGAGGTGACGCAAGGGTCAGACAAGCCCGCGCCGGCGAGCGGCAAGGGCAGAGAGCGCAAGACGGCTCTTCCCAAGCGCTTCTATAAAGAGGTGGCGATCGAGGATCGGGGCGCGGACGGTATCGCCATCGCCCTGCTGCTCGACGGCAAGCCGGTGCGGACGCCGGGCAAAGCGCCGCTCGTGCTGCCGGCGCGCGATCTTGCCGCGGCCGTTGCCGAGGAATGGCGCGCACAAGGGGAGCGCATCGATCCTGAGACCATGCCGCTGACCAGGCTCGCCAACAGCGCCATTGACGGCGTGCGCGGGCGCGAGGACGCGGTCATCGCCGACATCCTGGCGCATGCGGGCTCGGACCTTCTCTGCTACCGGGCTGACGGGCCAAAGGGGTTGGTCGCGGCGCAGAGCAAGCATTGGGATCCTGTGCTCGCCTGGGCCAAGTCTACGCTGAAAGCGCCTTTGCGGCTCGCCGAAGGGATCGTTCATGTGGCGCAGCCCAAGTCCGCTCTCCAGGGCATCAAGCGGGAGCTTGAGGGACTCGACGCTTTCCGCCTGGCAGCGCTGCATGGGATGACCTCGCTCACGGGGTCGGCGCTGCTTGCTCTCGCCGTGGCGCTTCAACGACTCACGCCGGAGGAGGCGTGGAAGGCTGCCCATGTGGATGAGGCCTGGGAGATCAGCCAATGGGGCGAGGACGAAGATGCCGCGGCGCGCCGTGCCAATCGCTGGCGCGACTTTGCCGCCGCATCGCGAATGCTGAAGCTGCTAACTGAGGCGTGACGCGTTTTTCCCTCTCCCCTTGTGGGAGAGGGGCTTTCTGCCGCGATCCCCCGGACTTGATCCGGGGTCGCATGGCGGAAAGGGTGAGGGGTGACTGGGTGGTAGCGCCCCCTCACCCGGCTCGCCGCTGAAGCGGCGACCACCCTCTCCCACGAGGGGAGAGGGGATGGCGTTCGCGGCAGGCTCTGACGCCATTTGCGGGACTCGTGGCCCATGCTATTGACCGTCATGGGTGCGTCACCTGGGGAGCGGCCATGAAGGAAGTCCTGGAAGAGCTTGAGATTCGCCGCGACAAGGCCCGCGCCGGCGGCGGCCCCAAGCGCATCGAGGCCCAGCACAGTCGCGGCAAGCTCACCGCGCGCGAGCGCCTCGACCTCCTGCTCGACGAAGGCTCCTTCGAGGAGTTCGACATGTATGTCGAGCACCGCTGCACCGATTTCGGCATGGAGGGAAACAAGGTCCCGGGCGACGGCGTGGTCACCGGCTGGGGCACCATCAACGGCCGCATCACCTACGTCTTCGCCAAGGACTTCACCGTGTTCGGCGGGTCTCTGTCCGAGGCCCACGCCAACAAGATGATCAAGATCCAGGACATGGCGCTGCAGAACCGCGCGCCGATCATCGGCCTGTTCGACGCCGGCGGCGCGCGCATCCAGGAAGGGGTGGCGGCGCTCGGCGGCTATGGCGAGGTCTTCTTGCGCAACGTGCTCGCCTCGGGCGTCATCCCGCAGATCTCGGTGATCATGGGGCCATGCGCCGGCGGCGACGTCTATTCGCCGGCCATGACCGACTTCATCTTCATGGTCAAGGACACCTCCTACATGTTCGTGACCGGTCCCGACGTGGTGAAGACGGTGACCAAGGAGGAGGTGACCGCCGAGCAACTGGGTGGGGCCATTGTCCACACCACCAAGTCGTCGATCGCCGACGGCGCCTATGACAACGACGTCGAGGTGCTGCTGCAGATGCGGCGGCTGATGGACTTTCTGCCGTCGAGCAATCTCTCCGGCGTGCCGGAGCTGCCGACGCGCGACCCATGGGACCGCTGCGAGCCCTCGCTCGACACGCTGATCCCCAACCAGCCCAACAAACCTTACGACATCAAGGAGCTGATCCATAAGGTGGTCGACGAGGGCGACTTCTTCGAGATCCAGGAGACGTTTGCCCGCAACATGGTGGTCGGCTTCGCCCGCATGGAAGGCCGCACCATCGGCGTCGTCGCCAACCAGCCGATGTTCCTAGCCGGCGTGCTCGACAGCGACGCCTCGCGCAAAGCCGCCCGCTTCGTGCGTTTCTGCGATGCGTTCAACATCCCGCTCATCACCTTCGTCGACGTGCCGGGCTTCCTGCCGGGCACCGACCAGGAATATGGCGGGCTGATCAAGCATGGTGCCAAGCTGCTGTTCGCCTTCACCGAGGCCACGGTGCCGAAGGTCACCGTGATCACGCGCAAGGCCTATGGCGGCGCTTACGACGTCATGTCGTCCAAGCATATCAGGGGCGACGTGAACTACGCGTGGCCCACGGCCGAGATCGCGGTGATGGGGGCCAAGGGCGCCGTCGAGATCCTCTATCGCGCCGAGCTTAGCGATCCCGTCAAGATCAAGAAGCGGATCGACGAGTACCAGAAGCGCTTCGCCAACCCGTTCGTGGCGGCCGAGCGGGGCTATATCGACGAGGTGATCATGCCGCACGGAACGCGCAAGCGCATTGCCCGCGCGCTGCAGATGCTGCGCAACAAGACGCTCGAGAATCCCTGGAAGAAGCACGACAACATCCCGCTGTAGGATTTGCTTGGTATCATCTGGGGCGCAAGCCGAAATCCCTGCCGGCACGCTTCGCAAGGTCGAAAACAGGCTCGAGGGCGTGCCGCCCAATCACCTGACCTCGCCTGCCTTCTCCGCATCGTCGGCCTGGCGCAGAGAGAGCGCGACCCGCCTAGTCTCCGAGGGAGCGTCACCAAAGCGGCGCTTGAAGTTGCGGTTGAAGTGGGAAAGATCGCCGAACCCCGCCCGGTAGGCGATGGCGGCGATCGTTAGATGGCGGAACTGCCCCCCACGCAGCATCCGATAGGCGCTAGCGAGACGCTGCTCCATAGCAAAGTCGGTGAAGGTCTCGCCGTCTTCCTCAAATAGCATCTGCACGTAGCGCGGCGTGACGCGCTGGCGTGCTGCAATCGCCGCAAGGCCGAGCGAAGGATTGGTGGCGAACTCGGCCTTGATGGCCTTTATGCGCGCTCGAACGTTATCCCCGCTCTGCAATCCGCGCGTACACTCGGCTCACCTCGTCCGTTGAGGGGCGCA
>DASYIU010000097.1:0-3637 GCA_035997285.1 Methyloceanibacter sp.
GGCGGTAACGGCCTGGGACCTATGCCTTACGGTCGGCGACTCGGGTTGGCCGCAAGAGCGGGCGGGCGTTGTCCGCAATGGCCGCGAAGAGGCCCAGGCCGAGTCGCGCGGGGCCTCGAAGTAGTCGGGCCGTCGAAATAACGGGATTAATCGTCTTTCCCCCGCGCAGGAGCTGACCAAAAACGATGGCCTCTACTCGCGGGGGCAAGCCTCGGGGCACCGACAACGCCACGTTAGGAGTATGCTTCGATGGCGAAGGGCAACGCGCCGTAGCCGAAGGGGAACGGAGACTGGCACGCATGGGTCGATGGTCCTACCACTTGTTGATCCCAGGCATGCGGACACGTGAGCAGGCCGCTCGTCCGGCATAACCAAGCTGGTCCTCGCTAAAACTTCCCATACTTAAGGCTCGACTCCGGTGCGGCCTTTTCCTTGCTGGTCAGTGACGAAGCAACTTTTTGCTTGCATTCTGGAATCTAGGAGGCGCTACAGAGAGCGCTAAGCGTCGCAGCCTTAACCCCGCGTAGTGCTTTGCAAACAGGCGATAGCCACAGCCTTTGGCGTGCCAGCGAACCGTGCGAGCGCGACCATGTCGCGAGGCTAAAGACGACCAGCGGTCAGTGACGAATCAACTTTTGCCTGTAGAGATGTCGGGCGGTCGACCGCAGTGGCACTGAAAGCCAAGAAGAGTTTGGCGCGCGGCAACTGATCTTACTCGGGATCGTTGATACTCCAATTGGAGCGTACAACCATCCCCAACAAAACAAGGGTCGTGCCCCATTTGGTGGTGTAGCTGGCAGGCGCAAGGCCGCGAGCGAGCGCGCCCATCGGGTGCGCTGTAGCGAGGGAGCGGCCTTGCGGTGGTCACCGACGATTTCCGGTTAGAGTCGGGTTGCGAACTCAACCTGTTACCAAGGAAACCACCGATGACCGAAGAGATGATGAACCTGCGTTCGCTTGTCGAGAAGAGCCCCGACGCCGACCTGCTACGTGAGATGATCGCGTTTGCCGCCGAGCGGCTGATGGAACTCGAGGCCGGCGCCCTGACCGGGGCCGGCCATGGCGAGAAGAGCCCGACGCGGCTGGTGCAGCGCAACGGCTACCGTGATCGCGACTGGGAGACGCGGGCCGGCACGGTCGAGCTGCGCATCCCCAAGCTGCGCCGCGGCAGCTACTTCCCGGGCTTCCTCGAGCCTCGGCGGATGGCCGAGAAGGCGCTGACCGCGGTGATCCAGGAGGCCTACATCCAGGGCATCTCGACCCGCTCGGTCGATGATCTGGTCAAGGCCATGGGCATGAGTGGCATCTCCAAGAGCCAGGTGAGCCGTCTGTGCGAGGAGATCGATCAGCGGGTGAAGGCCTTCCTCGACCGGCCGATCGAGGGCAACTGGCCATATCTGTGGATCGACGCCACCTACCTGAAGGTCCGCCAGGCCGGGCGCATCGTCTCGGTCGCCGTCATCGTCGCAGTTGGCGTCAACGCCGATGGCCGTCGCGAAGTGCTCGGCATGGATATCGGCCCGTCAGAGGCCGAGACCTTCTGGACGGCCTTCCTCAGGAAGCTCGCCCGGCGCGGCCTGCGCGGGGTCAAGCTGGTCGTCTCCGATGCCCACGAGGGCATCAAGGCGGCCGTCTCCAGGATCTTCACCGCCACCTGGCAGCGCTGCAGGGTCCACTTCATGCGCAACGCCCTGGCGCACGCCGGCAGAAGCGGCCGGCGCGTCGTCTCCGCCTTCATCGCCACCGCCTTCGCCCAGGACGATGCCGAGCAGGCCAAGGCGCAGTGGCGCCGCGTCGCCGACCAGCTCAGGCCCAAGCTGCCAAGGCTTGCCGTCCTCATGGATCAAGCTGAGCCGGAGGTGCTCGCCTACATGAGCTTCCCATCCCAACACCGCGCCAAGCTCCACTCCACCAATCCCCTCGAACGGCTCAACGGCGAGATCAAGCGCCGCACCGACGTTGTCGGCATCTTCCCCAACGAGGCCGCCATCACTCGACTTGTCGGCGCCATCCTGCTCGAGCAGAATGACGTGTATGGACCACCCCCACCCCTGCAAGGGCTTTCGAACGATAGTGACAGAATCCGGCGCTTGCGGTCGTGTATCCGGCCTTGTCGTTCGGCCATTCGGCCACAGGCCCTGATGGTTTCCGCGGATCGACGGCCAGACAAATGGACGAGCTCAAGACGGCTCGCATCGTTTCATTGACCTGTGTCGAACCCCGGTCAGTCCGGTTCGCCATCATCGTTCGCTTACCCTCGCAAGCCAGCGCCGCCTAGAGTTCGGCGCCGACCGGTTACGCAGCCGCCGATAAGCCGGCGGACCTGCGATACGCTTCGCACCGCGTAAGCATCGCCCAAAGCGCGCGGGCCGTCTTATGCGCCACAGCCGTGGCCGCGACGTTCACCGGCCGCCGGTTGACCAGCGCGGCTAGCCAGGGCCGAACCGTCACCCCTTTGCGGAACGTCGTCCCGACCACCGCTCTCGCGCCGTGGATCAGCAACGTCCGCAGATAGCGATCGCCACCCTTGGTGATCCGACCGATGCGTTCCTTCTCGCCGCTTGCCCGGACGCGTGGCGTCAGTCCGAGCCATGCCGCGAAGTGTCTGGCAGACTTGAACTGTGTCCCGTCCCCCACGGCCGCGACAAGCGCCGTCGCAGTTATAGGGCCCACACCCGGCGCGGAGGCCAGCCGCTGGCTGGCTTCGCTGGACTTGTGCCAGGCGATGATCTGCCTCTCCATAGCGTGTAGGCGTAGGCCCAGATCATCAATCTGATTGAACAGACACGTGAGAGCCTCACGCGCCTCGTCGGGAAGCGCCTCGGCAGAGAGCTTGCCCATCCTCTCGTTCAGATCACCGATCCGCTGAGTGCCCTTTCCCGCGACGACACCGAACTCGCTCAGGAGGCCGCGTAGGGCATTGATCGTCGCCGTCCGCTGTCGCACCAACAGAGACCTGACCCGATGCAGCGCCAAGACAGCTTGCTGCTCGCGCGTCTTGATCGGGACGAACCGCATGTTGGGCCTGCCGACCGCCTCGCAGATCGCCTCGGCGTCGGCGGCGTCGGTCTTGTTGCGCTTGACGTAGGGCTTGACGTACTGCGGCGGGATCAGCCTGACCGTGTGGCCGAGTTGCACGAGCTCGCGCGCCCAATGATGCGCGCTCGAGCAAGCTTCCATACCGACGAGGCAGGTCGGCTGCTTGGCGAAGAACGCAACCAGCTCGCCGCGCGCGAGCCGGCGTCGGAGCACAGTGTGCCCGGCTGCGTCCACGCCGTGGACCTGGAAGACCGACTTGGCGAGATCAAGACCAATCGAGACAACGGACATAGCGGAACTCCCTTCGAGGCTGAGGATCCCCACGCTTCCACATCTCAAGGATGAATGGGGGTGGTCCATGCCATCAAGTGGGCCGTTCAACGCGCCCGTTACATCACGCTGGAAAGCATCGCTCCGGCAAGCGATGATCCTCTCGTCGGGCTGCCCCCCGTGGCCGCCCGATCGATCCGGCCTTAGCCGAGCATCGCCGTACTGACCAACCGTCAGCTACACCACGCATCGGGACACGATCGAAGTGGATCCCTTCGATTCTTCCAAACAAGCGAGAGGCTTGAGGCAAAGGGAAGGCGAGCGATGA
>DASYIU010000098.1:0-1624 GCA_035997285.1 Methyloceanibacter sp.
ACCCCCGAATAACGAGCCGATCAGGCCGACGATAAGGTTACGAAGCAGCCCCCGTGGCGCATTGATGATCTTGGCCGCGAGCCAGCCCGCAATCAGGCCGATCAGAATCCAAGCCAATACACCCATAGTAAATCTCTTGGCGAATCTCTCAGTGAATATTTTGGCGAATCTCCCGGCGACTCTCTCAGTTCAGGGAGCAGTCGCCAGCGGGCGGCGCTCGCCCGCGGTCTGCCAGCGGCCCTCACATGTTCAGCACCCGTCCATACGCGTCGAGCACCGCTTCTTTCATCATCTCCGACAGCGTCGGATGCGGGAACACGGTATGCATGAGCTCTTCCTCCGTGGTCTCGAGATTCATCGCCACCACGTAACCCTGGATCAGCTCGGTGACCTCGGCGCCCACCATGTGCGCGCCGAGGAGTTGTCCGGTCGCCTTGTCGAAGATCACCTTCACCAAGCCTTGATCTTCGCCAAGCGCGATCGCCTTGCCGTTGCCGACGAACGGAAAGCGGCCAATCCGCACATCGCGCTTCTGCTCCTTGGCGGCCTGCTCGGTGAGACCGACCGAGGCAATCTGCGGCGAGCAATAGGTGCAGCCGGGAATGAGGCGCTTCTCCATCGGATGTGGCTTGAGGCCCTTGATCGCCTCGACGCAGATGACGCCTTCGTGCTCGGCCTTGTGGGCGAGCAGCGGCGGGCCCGCGACGTCGCCGATGGCGTAGATGCCGGGCACGTTGGTGCGGCCATAGCCGTCGATCGCGATCGCGCCGCGGTCGGTCTTTACGCCGAGCTTCTCGAGCCCGAGATTCTCGATATTGCCAACGACGCCGACGGCTGAGATCACCCGGTCCACGGTCAAGGTCTGCGTTGCGCCCTTGCCGTCGTCGATGGTCGCGGTGACGGTGTCGGCTTTCTTGTCGAGCTTCGTCACCTTGGCACCGGTGAGGATCTTGATGCCCTGTTTCTCGAACGCCTTGCGGGCGAAGGCCGCAATCTCGGCATCCTCGACCGGCAGGATCTGCGGCAGCACCTCGACCACCGTTACGTCGGCGCCGAGCGTGCGATAGAACGAGGCAAACTCGATGCCGATCGCGCCCGAGCCGATGACCAGGAGCGACTTCGGCATGCGCTCGGGCACCATCGCTTCGAAATAGGTCCAGACGAGCTTCTGGTCCGGCTCGAGCCCGGGCAACACGCGCGGGCGCGCGCCGGTCGCGAGGATGATGTGCTTGGCCTGGTAGCTGCCGGGCCCGAGCGCGCCCTTGGGCGCTTCGGCCTTGCCGGCCTTGACCGTCACCTTGCCGGGCCCCTCGATCACGGCCTCGCCCCAGATCACGCTCACCTTGTTCTTCTTCATCAGGAAACCGACGCCGTCGTTGAGCCGCTTCGCGACGGCGCGCGAGCGCTTGACGACGGCCGAGGGGTCGAATGCGACTTTCTCGGCCGAGAGCCCATAGTCCTTGGCGTGCTGCAGGTAGTGGAAGATCTCAGCCGAGCGCAGCAGCGCCTTGGTCGGGATGCAGCCCCAGTTGAGGCAGATGCCGCCGAGGTAGGCCTTCTCGACGATCGCCGTCTTCAGGCCGAGCTGCGCCGAGCGGATGGCCGTGACATAGCCGCCCGGACC
>DASYIU010000099.1:0-3597 GCA_035997285.1 Methyloceanibacter sp.
CGTTACTTCGAAACCCTTCGAGGCGTCTATGCGGCGATTCTCCCCGAGCCGCCGGGCGTTAACACCACCGGACAGACGCCGTCCTCAGAGGAAGTGCTGAAGTCGCTCGATGCAGCCGAAAAAGAGGCTGCCGGCACTCTGCAAACCGCTGCGCTTGAACAATCGCTGGCGGCAACGCTTCGTAAGCTTTGGTCCAAAGAGGCGGGGGGCAAGGACCACAGCTCTCTTGTCGTAGATGCGCTTGCCGAGGCCAGGGATTTAGCCTCGCGCATCGGCGATGACTCCAATCTCGCGCTCGATCCTGATCTCGACAGCTACTACCTGCAAGACACCGTGGTCAGGCAGATGCCGCGTTTGCTCGGCCAAATTGGGGAGGCACAGACTTTGCCGGGGGCGCCCTCCGATGCTTCATCAAATGAAAATAAGGCGCGTCTCATCGCCCTGGACGCAATGGCAAAGTCGACTGCCGAGGAGATTGGAAGAGATTTGACGTCTGCCTTCCGCGGCAACGCCGATGGACAGTTGCGGCAGAAAATTGAAGGCGGCATCGCGGAAATGCTGTCCAGCATAACGTCATACTTTCGTGCGCTGAACGAAAGCGTCAGCGAGCCGACCGGACTTGAGTCTCACGATCGCCTTTACCAGGCGACCGTGAATAGTGCGATCGCAGCTTGGACGGTCACCCAGGCTGAGTTGAAACGCCTTCTCAACGAACGCACAGACAATCTGCTCGGCAAGTTACATCGTAGCCTTTGGCTAACGGGCGCACTTGCGGTCCTGAGTATCCTCCTCGCTCTTCTGACGCATCACCACATTGTGCGGCCGCTCGCGAAGCTCGAAGGGCTCGCCAGGACAGTCCGCGGGACAAAGGATTACCGCAACCGTATTGACTACCGCAGTGAGGACGAGATCGGGCGCCTCGCGGTTGCCTTCAACGAGATGTTGGCCGAACTCGAAGGCGCGCATGAACGGGAGATTGCCGAGCAGGAAAAAAGAGGCTTCCAGCAAATTGCCGACGTGCAGGCCTCTGCGCATGCGCATATGTCGCGTCTGCTCAACGCCTCGCCGGCGGTGATCTACTGCCGAATGGCGAGCGGCGATTTCCAACCCACCTTCGTGAGCGAAAGCGTCACCCGACTGTTTGGGTGTAGCCCGCGAGAATATCTCGACAATCCCTATCTTTGGCGGGATCGCGTGCACCCGGACGATGTCCCTCGCATCGCTGCCTGGGTCGACAAGATGTTCGAAAGCGACGAGCGCTCGATCGAGTATCGCATCCGCCGCCCGGATGGCGCCTATTTCTGGGTGAACGACGAGCAGCACGTTGTGCGCGACGCGAAGGGAGAGCCAGTCGAGATCGTGGGCTCGTGGATGGACATCACGGCAAGCAAGGAGGCAGAGGAGGCCAAGGAGAGCGCGCGCGAGCGGCTCGACCTGTTGCTCGGCGCCGCCCCGGTTGTTGTCTACAGTTTCGTCGCCAGCGGAGATTTCTCGCCCACTTTCGTGAGCGCCAGCATTCGGCAGATGCTGGGATACGCCCCCAATGAGTATCTCAAAGATGCGGATTTTTGGCGTGGCCATGTGCATCCCGATGACCTCCCCGAGGTCGAAGCCAAGCAGGTCGAGCTGTTCAGGACCGGCGAGCACCTGGCGGAATACCGCTTCCGCAAGAAGGATGGCTCTTATTGCTGGGTGAGCGACGAGCAGCATCTCATCCGCGACAAGGCTTGGCACCCCGTCGAGGTGGTTGGCTCGTGGAGCGATATCGACGCTCGCAAGGCGGCAGAGCAGGCCTTCCAGGCAGCGCAGGCGGACCTTAAGCGGGCGACCGAGGCGGCGCTTGAAGCCAACGAAGCCAAGAGTGTCTTCCTCGCCAATATGAGCCACGAGATCAGGACGCCGATGAATGCCGTCATCGGCCTCTCCCACCTCGCGCTGAAAACGGATCTGACGCCGCGCCAGCGCGATTACGTGCAGAAGATCAAGAGCTCGGGCCAGCACCTGCTCGGCATCATCAACGACATCCTCGACTTCTCGAAGATCGAGGCCGGCAAGCTGTCCATCGAGAACATCGACTTCGATCTCGACAAGGTGCTGGAGAATGTCGGGAACCTGATGTCGGAGAAGGCCTCGGCCAAGGGGCTGGAGCTGATTTTCGAGGTTGAGCCCACGGTATCCACCCATTTCCGCGGCGACCCCTTACGGCTCGGGCAGATCCTGATCAATTTCTGCAACAACGCGGTCAAGTTCACCGAGACCGGCGAGGTCGCCGTCGAGGTTCGCGTGCTGGAAGATAGCGCCGACTGCCAGCTCGTCGAATTTTCCGTGAGCGACACCGGCATCGGCATGACGGAAACGCAAATCGAGCGCCTGTTCCAGGCGTTCGAGCAGGCCGATGCCTCGACCACGCGCAAATATGGCGGCACGGGACTCGGGCTCGCCATCTCCAAGCAGCTGACCGAGCTGATGGGCGGCCACGTTTCCGTCAAGAGCGTGCCGGGCAAAGGCAGCACGTTCCGCTTCACCGCGCGCCTCGGCAAAGGCACCGCGACGGCGCGTCCGCGTCTTCTACAGTCCGATTTGCGCGGTCGCCGTGTGTTGATCATCGACGACAATCCGCACGCGCGCGCCGTCTTGTCGGGCATGCTGACGAACATGACCTTCGTTGCCGACGAGGCCGCCTCCGGCGAGGAGGCCATCGACATGGTTCGTCAAGCCTCGAAGTTCGGCGATCGCTACGAGATCGCTTTCATCGATTGGCAGATGCCTGGCCTCAACGGCATCGAGACCGGCAAGCGCATTCTTGCCTTGCCCGATCTCTCGGTCCCACCCCATCTGGTGATGGTGACCGCCTATGGCCGCGAGGAGGTGCTGAAGCAGGCCGAGGACACCGGCTTCGAGAATGTCCTCATCAAGCCCGTCACCTCGTCCATTCTTTTCGACACGGCCATCGTCGCTCTCGGCGCCGACCTCGAGCGGACCGAGACGGTGAAGGCCGGCCCCTCCTTCGACATCGAACGGATGCGCGGCGCCCGCGTCCTGCTCGTGGAGGACAACGAGATCAACCAGGAAGTCGCCATCGGCCAGCTCGAGGACGCCGAAGTCTTCGTCGACTTGGCGGAGAACGGCGAGGTCGCGCTCGGCATGATCCGCGACAACGACTACGATGTGGTGCTGATGGACATGCAGATGCCGGTCATGGACGGCATCGAGGCGACGCGCATCATCAGGTCGGAGCGGCGCTTCAAGTCCCTGCCCATCATTGCCATGACCGCCAACGCCATGGAGTCGGATCGCGATTTGTGCCTCGAGGCGGGCATGGACGATCACATTGCCAAGCCCATCGATCCCGACCAGCTGTTCGGCGTTCTGCTCAGATGGATCCACCCCACCGGTGGCGACGGCAGGATCGAGCGCGGACATGCTGCGGCGCCGTCCGCCAATAGGGCGAGCGATACCGCCCTCGATATCCAAGGCATCGAGGTGCGAGCGGGCCTGAAGCGGACCGGCGGAAACCGCCAGCGCTACGAGGCGCTGCTGCGCAAGTTCGCCGAGCAGCAGGCAGGCGCCGTCGAGTCCATGAGCGCCGCTCTTTTA
>DASYIU010000100.1:0-15973 GCA_035997285.1 Methyloceanibacter sp.
GCTGGCTCGCAATATCCCTCGCTCTTGCCGCTTCCGGCTTCTATCACGTGGGCGCGAATGCGGTTCCCACCATCCAATATGGGCTTCTGCTGCCGATCCTGATCGGCGGTGTTTTGATCTGGCGATCCGACCTGGTCAGGCGCATCCTCGCCGCCGTGCCACAGCCGTGGATCGTCGGCGTCCAGCTTTATCGTGCGCTCGGTGTGATCTTTCTCATCCTTTACGCGAGCGGCAGGCTGCCCGCCTTGTTCGCCTGGCCCGCCGGCGTCGGCGACATCGCCATCGGTCTTTCCGCACCGTTCGTGGGCCTCGCCTATGCGCGGGCGCCGCGCGAGGCAACGGGTCGGGTTCGCGCCTGGAACGTGCTCGGCATCCTCGACCTCGTCGTCGCCGTGACCACGGGGTTTCTCACCGCCCCGTCCCTGATCGCCCCGATCGAGGTTCACCCCACGAGCGAGCTGATGACCATGCTGCCGATGGTGATGATCCCGGTCTACCTCGTGCCGCTCTCGATTGTGCTGCACATCGCCTCGCTGGTGAAATTGCGTCGCGACGAAGCGCGAGCCTCAAGTGGAAAGAGCGTCGCGGCCGCTTCGCGCTAACCCGGGTCCCACACGCGTGATCGGTTCCGCGTCTGAGACGCGGAGCCGTCCCATGTCAATCGAGCTTCGAGGCCGTCGCAGGCGTCGCCACAGGGTGCGGTTTGGAGATGATGAAGGCCGCCACGTCCCAGGCCTGCTGCACGGTCAGCACCGGCGTCCGGTAGTCGATGCCGAACGGCATGTTGTCGTGGATGTACGACGCGGCATACTCGGTCTTGGCCATGCCTGCGCTCGCGTTGAAGCTCGCGTCTCCCCACAACGGCGGGATGGAATAGCCGACGCCTGGGCTGGGCTTTGGCTCCCCCTGCCCGTCCTCCTTGTGACAGCTGGCGCATAGCTGGGTGTAGGCCTCCTGTCCGCGCCTCGCGTCAGGTGGCAGGGTCGGCGGCTTGATGGATTTGAGGCCCATGCCGGCGACCCGCACTCCCTCAGGCGTGCCGGTGCCGACAAACTTCATGTAGGCGATCAAGGCCTCCATTTCGCGGCTCTCGGGAGGCAGCTCCTTGCCGTTCAAGCTCCGCCGCATGCAGCCATTGATCCGGTCGGTCAGCGTCAGCACCTGATCGTCGACCAGCATGGGGAAGGTCGCGAAGGTCGAGACGAAGGGCGCGGCGAAAGGCTGTAGGCCGCCGTTGAGATGGCAGCTCTGGCAGGCGAGATCGTTGCCGGCGAAGCGCAGCGCAGGATTGGTGGCGCTCTTGCCGATGTGGCTGGGGGTGTTGATGATCAGGTCCCGGCCATAGCGGATGAGATCGTTATCGGGGCCTTGCCCGAGCTTGGCGACGTCGACCGCGTACCAATTGGGCACCTGGCCCCACATCACATAGCCCGCGCCAAGACCTGCAGCAGCCGCGACGGCGAGCACGACGACCAGGAGGAGTGCCTTCAGCATGGTTGGAACCTATGGCGGCGGCGGGACAGAGAACGCATATAGTCGAGTCGCATCAAGTTTGATCGGGCGCTGGCGTGGGAGCCTCGCCTCTTCCGACTCGGTTGCCGCTAGATTTTCACCTCGTGCCCCTCAAGACAATGGGACGGAACCCGCTCCTGTTGATTGTTGGGGGCTTGGCGCCGTCACCCATGCAACCTACCATCCGGCCTTCGTCGCCCCGCGGCAGGGCTGCACCACGCCACAAGAGAACGAGATCGATGACTCGCCTCGAAGCCCATATGGCCGCCGATCCCGTCTGCGGGATGATGGTGGACACCCACGCCGGCAAGCCCAGCTACGACCATCAGGGCCACACCTATCATTTCTGCTCTGACGGCTGCCGCATCAAGTTCGCGGCCGACCCCACGCGCTATCTGACCAAGACCGGAGAGGCGAAGCCTCTGCCGCAAGGCACGCTCTACACCTGCCCGATGCACCCGGAAATCGTGCGGGAGGAGCCGGGACCTTGCCCGATCTGCGGCATGGCGCTCGAGCCCATGGGCGCTCTCCCGGAAGACGTGCCGAACGCCGAGCTCATCGACTTCACCCGGCGGCTCAAGGTGGCCGTGCCGCTGTCGCTCGCCCTCGTCGCACTCGACATGGGCTCCCACGTCTTCGGGCTCGATCTTCTGCCCTTCCTGTCGGCGCAGGCGCAGCAATGGCTCAAGCTCGCGCTGGCCGCTCCTGCGGTGCTGTGGTGCGGCTGGCCGTTTTTCGTGCGCGGGTTCGCCTCGATCCGCTCGGGCTGGCTCAACATGTTCACCCTGATCGGGCTCGGCACCGGGGCCGCCTTTCTCTACAGCCTGATCGCCACGATCGCGCCGCGGCTGTTCCCCGACGCCATGCGCGACGCCCACGGGCTCATCCCGGTCTATTACGAGGCTGCCGCCGTCATCGTGGCGCTCGTGCTGCTTGGCCAGGTGCTCGAGCTCCGCGCCCGGGAGAAGACCGGCGGCGCCATCCGCGCTTTGCTCGACCTCGCGCCCAAGACGGCGCTGCTTGTGCTGAAGGATGGCAAGACCGAGACCGTGCCGCTCGCCTCGGTCAAGGCCGGCGACCTGTTGCGGGTCAGGCCAGGCGACAAGATCCCCATCGACGGTATTGTCATCGAGGGCCGAAGCGCCGTCGATGAGTCCTTGCTGACTGGTGAGCCGGTTCCGGTGGAGAAGACTTCCGGCGACCGCGTCACCGGGGGCACGCTCAACGCCACCGGGAGCTTCGACATGCGCGTCGATCGCACCGGGGAGGAGACGACGCTTGCCCAGGTCGTGGCCATGGTCACCGCCGCACAGCGCTCCCGCGCGCCGATCCAGCGTCTCGCCGATACCGTGTCGGGCTATTTCGTGCCGGCCGTGATCGCTGTGGCGGTGCTCGCCTTCATCGTCTGGTTCTTGCTCGGACCGGCGCCGGCGCTCGCTTACGCGCTCGTCGCCGCCGTCAGCGTGCTCATCATCGCCTGCCCCTGCGCGCTGGGGCTTGCCACGCCGATCTCCATCATGGTCGCCAGCGGGCGCGGCGCGCATGCCGGCGTGCTGGTGCGCAATGCCGCAGCGCTCGAGCGGCTTGCTTCCGTCGACACCATCGTCGTCGACAAGACCGGGACGCTGACCGAGGGCAAGCCGGCGCTGACCGGGATCGAGGTGGCACCTGGCTTCGAGCCCGACGAGGTGCTGAGCCTGGCAGCCTCCCTGGAGGCTGGCAGCGAGCATCCCCTTGCGGCGGCGATTCTCCGCGGCGGCGAGCAGCGCGGCCTGAAGCCGGCCAAGGTCGAGGGCTTCGAGGCCGTCACCGGTCAGGGCGTCGAGGGACGCGTCAGCGGGCGCGCGGCAGCGCTTGGCAATGCTCGGCTCATGGAGCGCTTGGGCATCGACCCGGCGCCGCTCGCCAAGGCCGCAGAAGCGAGACGCAAGCAGGGCGAGACAGTCATGTTCCTAGGCACCGACGGCAAGCTTGCCGGCCTCGTCGCGGTTGCCGATCCCATAAAGTCCTCAGCTGCCGAAGCCATCGCCAAGCTCCACGGCTTGGGCCTGACCATCGTCATGGCGACGGGCGACAACGAGACCACGGCGGGCGCGGTCGCGGCGTGTCTCGGCATCGACAAGGTCCGCGCGGGCCTGAGGCCCGAGGACAAGCTCACCCTGATCGGCGACCTTCAGCGCCAGGGCCAGGTGGTGGCCATGGCCGGCGACGGGATCAACGACGCGCCGGCGCTCGCCAAGGCCGATGTCGGCATCGCCATGGGTACCGGCGCCGACGTGACCATGGAGAGCGCAGGGCTCACGCTGCTCAAAGGCGATCTTCGCGGCGTGGTGCGCGGCGTCAAGCTGGCGCGCGCCACGATGGCCAACATCAAGCAGAACCTGTTCTTCGCCTTCATCTATAACGCCCTCGGCGTGCCGATCGCCGCGGGCATCCTCTATCCCGTCTTCGGCATCCTGCTCTCGCCGATCATCGCCGCCGCCGCCATGAGCCTCTCCTCGGTCTCGGTGGTCGGCAACGCGCTCCGCCTGCGCAACGCCGATCTCGATTAGCTATAGTCGGCTTGTTCAACCAAATGGTTGACTAAGCTCCGGGCTCAGTCTATATTCAACCACATGGTTGAACAACAGGCTGCACGCCTCGACGCCGTGTTTCATGCCCTCGCCGATCCGACGCGGCGGGCGATCCTCAAGCGACTTGCCCAGGGCGAGAGCAGCATCGGCGAGTTGGCCGCGCCGTTCAGAATGACCTTTGCCGGGGCGTCGAAACACATCAAGGCGCTGGAGAAGGCCGGGCTTGTCCGGCGCAGGGTGAAAGGTCGCACCCATGTCTGCCGCCTCGAACCGAAGCCTCTTGCCAAGGCCCATGAGTGGCTCCGCTACTACGAGCAATTCTGGAGCTCGCGGCTCGACCTTCTGGAGCACCTGCTGAGAACAACCGATCGAATCACCGATGAAGGAGAGAGCGATGAATGAGTACGGCGTGGTGACCGAAACGAGAACCGTCCGTTTGGAGCGCGTCTTACCGGGACCCATCGAGCGGGTCTGGGACTATCTCACCGATTCGAAGAAGCGCGGAAAGTGGTTTGGTTCAGGTCCGATGGATCTGCGGGTGGGTGGTGAGGTTGAGTTCAGGTTTCACCACGCCGACCTCTCGGCGGAGAAAACCGTGCCGGAAAAATTCAAGAAAAAAATCGAGTCCGGTCACGTGATGCATGGCCGCATCACCGCCTGCGAGCCCCCTCGCCTGCTGAGCTATACCTTCGGCGACGCGGGAGAGGTCACGTTCGAGCTCAGCCCGCGCGGCAACGACGTGCTTCTCGTGCTGACGCATCGCGAGCTCAAGGACCGCGCCATGATGGTGAGTGTGGCCAGCGGCTGGCACAGCCATCTCGCCATCCTCATCGACAGACTGAACGGCGTTGAGCCGCGTCCCTTCTGGTCGACCGTCACCAAGATGGAGGGGGAATACGAGAAGCGGCTTCCGCGCGGCTGATCAGGGCACGATGCCGATGCCCCCGCTTGCGGGCGGACCTGCGGTCGGCGCCGGCCCGCGCGGTAGACGCGGCAGATAGGTCGAGAGCGTCACGAACCTGCGCCAAGTGGCGAAGGCATTGAGCGGCGAGCGCTCGATCAGAGCGATCCCCACGGCAGCGAGGAAGGGCAGGCTCTGCACCAAGAGCACCGCGCTGAAGATCGAGACCTCATGCACGTCCTGATCGTTGGTGAGGCGAAGGGTCAGCGAGCCGAGCAGGAGCAACGAGCCGAGCACCGCCTCCCATAGCGCCGGGAAGCGGTCCGACCAGCGCGCGGCCCCGCCCTTCGCCGTGCGCACGAAGGGCAGCTCGTCCCTGATCACGCCGTCGGCCACGGCGCGGCCCACGGTGAGCTGCAAGGCCATGGCGGACAGTGCCGCGCCAAGCGAGGCGAAGATCGGCGCCTGCACCCGCGTGCGGTAGAGCACCATGAAATGCAGCAGCATGACCACGAAAGTGGCGAGCACCGGCAGCGTCAGCACCGCCTCCGGCACGGCGATGCCGAGAAAGGCGACGAGCGGCATCCAGATGAGATTGAGAATCGCGATGAGCACGCCGAGGCTCTCGGCGCCGAGCCAGGTCAGCCAGCCGAACAGATATTGGCCGCGTTGCTGTGCGGTAAGCCGGCTCCGTCCCGGCAGGAACGCGCGCCAGTGCTTCTTGATGAGCTGCATGCCTCCATAGGCCCAGCGGTGGCGCTGCCGCTTATAGGCGGCGAAGTTGCAAGGCAGCAGGCCCCAGCCATAGCGCGCTTTGGTGTAATGCGCCCGCCATCCGCGCTCGAGCAGGCTGAGCCCAAGATCGGTATCCTCGACGATGGTGTCGCTCGACCAGCTGCCGGCATCGAGCAGGGCCTGGCGCCGGATCAGGCACATCGTGCCATGCGCCACGATGGCGTTGACCTCGTTCCGCTGCACCATGCCGATATCGAAGAAGCCCGCATATTCGCGGTTCATGACCGCCTGCGTGATGCTGCGGCCCGCCTCGCGATGGTCCTGCGGCGCCTGCACCAAGCCGACCACGGGATCGGCGAAGGCGCCCGCCAGGTCCTTCAGCCAATCGGGATGCACGACATAGTCCGCATCGAGGACGCCGATGATCTCGGCCTCGGGCGCGGTGTGCTCGAGGGCAAGCCTAAGCGCCCCCGCCTTGAAGCCCTGCAGCCGGTCGGCGCGCACGAACTTGAAGCGCGGCCCCAGCAGCCGACAGTGATCCTCGATCGGGCTCCACATGCCTGCGTCGGGCGTGTTGTTGATGACGACCACGCATTCGAGATTGGGCCAGTCGAGCTGCGCCACGCTGTCGAGCGTTTGCCGGAGCATCTCGGGCGGCTCGCGGCATGCCGGGATATGAATCGAGACGAGCGGCGGTCGCTCCGGCAACGCGCTCCCTTGCGCGAGCAACCGCCCGGGCTTCGCCCCGAAGATGATGGCGGCAAGCTCCTCGACGCGATGCTTCATGATCATGATGAGCGGGACCAGCAAGGCGGCGCCGGCGAACAGCGCGATCTGCGAGCCGAGCACAAAGTAATGGGTCACCCAATAATCGACGACGGTGGCTGACCACGCCCCGATGGCGTGAGCGGTGAGCGCGAGCACGGTGGCTTGGGCCGCAGCCACGCGCGGAATGGCGAAGATCGGGATCGAGAGCAGAATGCCGATGGCGAGAGCCGCGATCACCTTCAGCAGGAAGTTCGGCGCCTCGATGGCCCCGGCAAAGGCGAATTTGGGATTACGGTCGGCGTCGAAGATGCCCCAATAGGGTCCGACGCTACCTTCGAAAGTCTTCCACGGCTGGTCGAAGGCCTCGACGATCGAGTAGTCGATGCCCATGGCATCGGCGCGGGTGATGAAGTCGCGCACGACCGTGGCCTGGGTGAGCGGGCTCGGCACCGCGTCCTTGCGATTGAGGCCGGCGCTCGGCCAGCCAAACTCGGCGATCACAATGCGCTTGCCCGGATAAGCCTGCCTCAGCCTGTCATAGACATCGATCGCATGGTCGACGGCGACGGAGCCGGGCATCCCTTCCCAATAGGGCAGGATGTGCACGGCGAGGTAGTCGACGGCGGAAGCAAGCTCGGGGTACTCCAGCCAAACATTCGGCACCTCGGCGGTGGTTACGGGAAGGGAGACGTCGCGCTTCACGCGCTGAATCTTGGCGATAAGCTCTCGCACCGCCTCGTTCGAGGTGTATCGCGGGTCGTCGCGGTGCAACGCCTGCGCCCGGAAAATCGTCTCGTTGCCGACGATGATGCCGTCGATATTGCGGTAGTGCTTGGTGAGTGCGATGGCGCGTTCGATCTCGCTCTCGTTCTGATCCTCAAATTGGTTGATCCAGATGCCGAGCGTGACGCGCAAGCCGTATTCAGAGGCAAGCGCCGGCACGAGGTCCAGGCCGTTGCCGACGCTATAGGTTCTCACCGAGCGCGTATAAGGAGCGATGGCTGCGAGGTCCGACCTGATTTGGGCCTCGGTCGTAGCCTCGACCTCGCCGTTCTTAGCCGGATTGATGGGAGAGAAGGAGACGCTGGCGAGCGTGCCATTGGCATTGGGCGGCGAGACCCGCTCGTGCAAGAAAAGCCACGCCGACGCATGAAGTGCGGTCGCAAGCGCGACCACAACGACGACAATGACGTTGCGCATGTTCCCTGAAATCTCAGTAGATTCGGCCTGCCCCGTCCTCCTGGGCCGTCGCGCCGCAGGAAAGCCTGCGGTCCCTCTCTAAACTTTTTTTAGTTGGGAATGGTTCCAGTTTTTGTCGTCGGGCCGATCGTTGTCTGGCTCGATGCTGTTGTTGCTTCCTCTGGAGCGATCCAGCAGTTGTGGACACGGGACGCGAGCCGATCCGCCGCCTTTGGATCGATCGGTCCTTGTTGAATGACGCAGCGAAACACGAGCTTCAGATGCTCCGCCGAGCAGCCGAAGCGGTCGTAAAGGTCGATGTAGCGGCGGGCCGTGTCGATATCGTCTCGCCACAAGAGGCTCGCGATCCGCCGTCCGGTCCACACGCATTCAGGCGCGCCCGCCGAGCCCGGCAGCTTCTCTGCCGCCTCTTTGTAGTCAGCGATGGCTTTCGCCGCCTCCGCCTGCTCGGCCTTGGCCTGTTCGGCGGCCTTCTGATCGTCGGGCTTCTGCTCCCCTTGAGCTTGCTCGGGAGGCTTCTGATCGCCCCCTGGCTGCTGGGCGGAAGCGGCAAGCGGGGTCAACAACAAAATGCCGCCGGCTAAGAGGGCGGCGGCCGATTGAATAGTGCAGCGCAGCATGGGAAGACGCCCAACGCAGTAAGCGGTCATTTTCTAGCGTTAGACCATGAAATTTTGGCGATCCAACGGCAAGCAGACTCTTTATCACTTCGCAGGCGCACAAACCAGAGGAATTGGTTCAACGACACCTGACAAGCTGCTATTCGTCGCATCCCCCTCGGTCGAAGTCCCACCATGCTCCGCACCCTTAGCCTCTTTGCGCTCGTCGCCGGCGCCATCGCACTCGCCTGGTTCGGCTTGGGACGGCCGATCCCCCTCCCTCCCTCGCCGCTGGCTGCCGGGGACAAGCTAACGTGCATCTCCTATGCCCCGTTCCATGGCGACCAGGCGCCCTTTACCTCGTGGCTGCACATTCCCGACCGGCAGATCGCGGGCGACCTCGCGCGCCTTTCCCAATCGGCTTCCTGCGTGCGCACCTACTCGGCGAGGAGCGCGCAAGGGAGGGTGACCAAGCTCGCTTCGGGCCTGCGGCTCAAGGTCTTGCAAGGGATCTGGCTTGGGCGAAACCGGGCCGAGAACCGGCGCGAGATCGAGGCGGCACTTGCGCTCGCCCGCCACCATCCCAGCACCATCGAGGCCTTCATCGTCGGCAACGAGGTGTTGCTCAGGGGCGAGCTCCCTGCCGCCCAGATCAAGGCCTATCTCGAGGAGGTGCGGAAGCGTTCTGGGCTGCCGGTCACCTATGCCGATGTCTGGGAGTTCTGGCTGAAGGCGCCCGAGCTTGCGCCGGCCACCGACTTCGTCACCATCCACATTCTCCCCTATTGGGAGGACGAGCCGGTCGCGGCGGAAGATGCGGTCGCCCATGTGCGCGAGATCAAGGAACGGCTTGAGGCGGCCTTCGCCGGCAAGGAGATTTGGATCGGAGAGGTGGGCTGGCCGAGCGCCGGGCGGATGCGCGACGGAGCGCTCCCCTCCCCCGCCAACCAAGCGCGCGTGCTGAGCGGCGTGGTGGCTGCGGCCAAAGCGGAGGGTTGGAGGGTGAACCTCATCGAGGCCTTCGACCAGCCTTGGAAGCGGCTGCTTGAAGGCACCGTCGGGGGCTCTTGGGGACTTTATGGCGACGCCGACGGCGGGCTGAAATTCCGCTTCGGCGAGCCCGTGTCGAACCACCCAAATTGGCGGCTGGAGGCGGGGCTCGGCATCGGCGCCGCCTTTCTTGTTTTTCTCGCAGCGTGGCTTGGGCGCCGCGAGGGCGAACCGCACGAGGCCTCGTGGCCACGCGACTTGGCCGTGACCTCGATCGCGCTTGGGTCCGGCCTCGTGTTCGGCTCGGCGGCGTTGAGCCTGCCAATGGAAAACATCGAGTCTGGCGACCGCTTCCGCGCCGTGGCCATGCTCGCGCTCGCACTGGTCGTGCCGATGGCGGCGTCTTATGCGGTGAGGCGCGGCGGCCGGCTTCCCGGCTTTACCGCTGCCTTCGACCCGTCTCGTTGGCGAAGTCACGGTCTGGTCGAGGTGATCCTTGCGGCATTGTTCGCCGCGACCGTGGTCGCCGCCATCCACGTAGCGCTCGGGCTCGTGTTCGATCCGCGCTACAAGGACTTTCCCCTTGCCTCGCTCACCGGCCCCGTCGCCGCGCTTGCCATCGTCGCCTTAGCCGGCGCCGCCCGCACCCGCACCCCTCCAAGGCCCGGCGGCGCCGAGGTCCTGGGCGCGATCGTGCTCACGGGATCGGCCCTGTTCATCATCGCCAATGAGGGGATCGCCAACTGGCAGGCGCTGTGGTTCGCGAGCCTGCTTATCGTGCTGTCCCTTACCGCCCTTCAGGCGCGGGCCGCGCCAGGCTGAGCATGAGCAGCGCCATGGCCAGCGCCGAGGCGCGGGTGTTGTAAAGAACGAGCCCGAGAAGGGCCGCGACGAGGCCGACGGCGAAGGCCACCCGGTTCGGGCGCCACAGCTGGACCCCCGCCGCGATCATGGCGATCCAGCCGAAGGTGTCCTGAATGAACATCAGGATCACGGTGAGCCTGACCTTGCAGGTGAGGCTCCCCTCGCCAGCCTCGCAGGCAAGACCAATCGGAGTGTTCTGGATGATGCCGTAGCGGAGGAAGAGCGCCGTGCCGAGCGAGGCGAGACCGAGTGCAGCAAACAGGATCCACGCCCGCCGCGACGGCAGGAACAGCGCGCGCGCGGGGGCTTCGTCCTCTTTCCCGGTGGTCATGGTGAACTGCGTCTTAAGGTAAGCGGGCGCGCGTCACCAGGGGCGGCGCTGGAGAACGGGCGGGAAAAGTGGGCACCGGTTTTTCGAAAAGCTCCTGCTTGAACAACACGCTAGCGATAGCGCTGTGGACCAATCTTAACTTTTGCCGCGACCATCCTTGTGGACATAAGTACGTTAGGTCGCTCTCGGGCTCGACCCGGGTCCATTCCATTTGCCTTTCCATTCGCTGAGCCGTAACGGCATGGATGCCCGGCACAAGGCCGGGCATGACGCGTCTGGGATGGATCTCGCGCCAGCCTGAGGTTCGGACTTGGCATTGTCTGCCCCGCCCTCTAAGAGCGACGGCGAAAGGATGACCTCGCTCCGATGCAAAAGTCCGGCCGCCAGCCCAAGCTGCTGAAAGACTACGCCGCCCCCGATTATTTCATCGAGGAGGTCGATCTCGACGTGGGGCTCGCCCCGAAGGCGGCGCGCGTCGCCTCCAAGCTCAGATTGCGCGCCAACCCTAAGGTGGCGACCGGGGGACGGCCGCTCGTGCTCGACGGCGAGGGACTGACGCTTGAGAGTCTTGCGCTGAACGGCAAGCCGCTCTCGCCCAAGGACTACGAGCTCACGGACGGCTCGCTCACCATCCCGCGCGTGCCGGCGCAGCCCTTCAGCCTCGAAATCGTCACCCTGTGCGATCCCGAGGCCAACACCGCGCTTTCGGGGCTCTATCTCTCGCGCGGCACCTATTGCACCCAGTGCGAGCCCGAGGGCTTTCGCCGCATCACCTACTTCATCGACCGGCCCGACGTGCTCGCCGTCTATACGGTCAGGATCGAGGCCGACCGCGCTACGACCCCGGTGCTGCTTTCGAACGGCAACCCTATCGCCCAAGGTGACATCCCCGCCACCGGCCGGCACTTCGCCGTCTGGCACGACCCCTTCCCCAAGCCGTCTTATCTGTTCGCTCTGGTCGGCGGCAACCTCGCCTCGGTTCCCGACAGCTTCGTCACCGCCTCGGGCCGCAAGGTCGCGCTCGCCATCCATGTCGAGCGCGGCAAGGAGGACCGCTGCGCCTGGGCCATGGAGTCCCTGAAGCGCGCCATGCGCTGGGACGAGGAGCGCTTCGGCCGCGAATACGATCTCGACGTGTTCAATATCGTCGCGGTCAGCGACTTCAACATGGGCGCGATGGAGAACAAGGGCCTCAACATCTTCAACGACAAGCTCGTGCTGGCGAGGCCTGATACCGCGAGCGACGCCGACTACGCCTCGATCGAAGGGGTGATCGCGCACGAATATTTCCATAACTGGACCGGCGACCGCGTCACCTGCCGCGACTGGTTTCAGCTCTGCTTGAAGGAAGGGCTCACGGTTTTCCGCGACCAGGAGTTCACCGGCGACACGCGCTCGGGGCCGGTCGAGCGTATCGCCGCCGTGCGCATGCTGAAAACCCATCAGTTCCCCGAGGATGCGGGGCCGCTCGCCCATCCCGTACGGCCCGCCTCCTATATCGAGATCAACAACTTCTACACGTCCACCGTCTACGAGAAGGGCGCCGAGGTCTGCCGCATGTTGCAGACCCTGCTCGGCCGCGAGGGCTTCCGCAAAGGTCTCGACGTCTATTTCGAGCGCCATGACGGCGAGGCGGTCACCGTCGAGGACTTCGTCGAGGTGATGGCGGACGTCTCGGGCCGCGATCTCGATCAGTTCATGCTGTGGTACACCCAAAGCGGGACGCCCGAGCTTGCCTGCTCGCTCGACTACGACGCGCATGCCAAGACCGCATGGCTTGCGGTGAGCCAGGTCGTGCCGCCCACGCCGGGCCAGACCAAGAAGGAGCCGATGTTCATCCCGCTCAAAGTGGGCCTGATCGGCTCCAACGGCGATGAGCTTCCGCTCAAGCTCGACGGCAAAGAGCCGTTGACCGACGGATTGCTCGAAGTGACCGAGCGCGAGCAGGTCTTCGCCTTCCGGGACATCTCCGCTCCGCCCACGCTCTCGTTGCTGCGCGGCTTCTCGGCGCCGGTGCGCATCACCTCGAGCCTCGATCCGGACCAGATCGAATTCCTGATGATCCATGACAGCGATCCGTTCAACCGCTGGCAGGCGGCGCAGTCCTTCGCCAGCAATCTGCTCGTCGCCGCCGCACGGAACGGCGCGGGGCAGGAGCCCGTGAGCGAACGAGAGGCGAGCCGGCTCGCGCAGGCGATCGGGACCACAGCAAGCGACGCATCGTTGCTCCCGGCCTACAGGGCCGAGTTCCTCAAGCTGCCGAGCGAATCGGACATCGCGCGCGAGCTTGCCCGCAACGTCGATACCGACGCCGTGCGCAACGCGCGCGAGGGCTTGCGCGCCCTGATCGGCGGCACCCTCAAGGAGACGTTGGCCGAGCTTTATGAGGCGACCGCGCCGAGCGGGCCCTATTCGCCCGACCCTGACAGCGCCGGCAAGCGCGCCCTGCGCGGAGCGGCGCTGGACCTCCTGGTGGCCATGACCGCGCCCGCCGAAGTCGCGCGCGCCGAACGCCACTACCGCGAGGCCTCCAACATGACCGACGCCATCGCGGCGCTTTCCATCCTGTCCCACTTGCAGGCGCCGGCGCGCGACCAGGCGCTCGACCATTTCTATGCGCGTTGGCAGGACGAGCCGCTCGTGCTGGACAAATGGTTCGCCGTGCAGGCGCGGGCGGCAAGGCCGGATTCGGCGGAGAGGGTGCACGCGCTCCTCTCCCACCCGAAATTCTCGCTAAAGAACCCGAACCGCGTGCGCGCGCTGATCGGGAGCTTCGCCCACGCCAACCCAACCGGCTTCAACCGCGCCGACGGCGCCGGCTACAAGCTCCTCGCCGGCCAGGCGCTTGAGATCGACCGCTTCAACCCGCACGTCGCCGCGCGCCTTCTCGGCGCCTTTGAAAGCTGGCGCATTCTGGAGCCCGACCGGCAGGCCCGGGCCAGGGCGGTCCTCGAAGATCTCGCCGCCCGGCCGCTGTCCACCGACAGTTACGAGATCGTCACCAAGACGCTCGGCGGGACCTAGAGTCGCTCTCCGTCAACCGGTCATTAACTGCTTTTCCACAGTTTTTCCCTAGACAGACGGAGTCGTCATCGATTCCAATGATCGAGGCGATTCGGAGATGCGGCACTTCTCCGGCTCGAAGCAGGAGAACGATAAGGGGGACCGAATGTCGCGGGCGCGTTCGGCGCGTGACGGATTCGCTATCGCGGGGCCGCAATGGCAGGATCTCCGCGCCAGCATCGGTCGTCATCTTCCCAATACCAAGCTGCTGCGCAGCCTGGTCCCTGTCCTCCTCAGCGCCTTCTTCGCCGTCGCCCTTATCGGCTCTGCCATCCAGCTCGTGCATGCGAAGCGCGTAGCGCTCGATTCGGCTCGCCATCAACTCGCGCTGATCGCCGATCTCGCCTCCACGAGCCTCAAGGAGAAGACCCTCAGCTCAAGCATGAATTGGCAAAATGCCCTTGCCGCCAGCCTGCCCAGGGGCGCAACCGCCGACGGCCGCACCGCCCTCCTCGCCGACGCCGAGGGCGAAATCCAGGCCCGCGCGCCGCTCGACCGCACTCCCTCGGGCAACCTGCTCACCATCTTAGGCCCCCAGCAGCCGCTGACCACGTTCGGGGCAGAGGCCGGGGTGCTACGCCTGACGCTGCTCGACGGCACCGACGCCATCGTCACCGTCCGCAACGTTCCGCAAACCGACGTGCAAGTCGCCTTCGTCCAGCCGGTCGGAGCGGCGCTTGCCGATTGGCGGCGCGATGCGAGCCTTGAGATCACCCTCCTCGTCTGCGCGGGGCTCGTGCTCGCATTGCTCGCGGGCGGCCTCTGGTATCTCGCCCCCCCGGCCGGGCGCGAGCACCGCCAGCACGACGATGCCTTCACCAAAGAGCTGACCGAAGCGTTGCCCGGCTGTGGCGTCTGGCGCTGGAACCTGGCGCGCGGCCATGTCCATTGGTCGGCGCCGATGTACCGGCTGCTCGGCTTGGAGCCCGCCGGCAAGGCCATGGCCTTCCGTGCCGTCTCCCACGCGCTCCATCCCGAGGACGACCTCCGCGGCGAGATCGACCGGCATCTTCGCGACGGCATTTCCGTCTTCGACCATACGTTCCGGCTCCGCCATGCCGATGGACATTGGGTCGGCCTGCGGCTGCGCGGCCATATCACGCGCAGCACGCCCGATCGCGAGCCCTGCCTCACCGGCATCGCCGTGATCGCCGACCATGACGTGGCGCCCAGCTCTGCCGATGCCAATGCGCGCCTGCGCGATGCGGTCGAGACCATCTCGGAAGCCTTCGTGCTGTGGGACAGAGAGAACCGGCTGGTGATGTGCAACAGCAAATACCAGCAGTTCCACGGCCTGCCGGACGACATGGTCCGCCCCGGCAGCCCCTATGACGAGGTCATCGCTTCGGCCATGGAGCCGATCGTCAGCAAGCGCGTCGCCGTCGCTGGCAAGGACGACAACGACAGCCGCACCTACGAGGCGCAGATCGAGGACGGGCGCTGGCTCCACATCAATGAGCGGCGGACGCGCGACGGCGGCTATGTCAGCGTCGGCACCGACATCACCGTGCTCAAGGAGAGCCAGCATCTTCTGGCCGAAAGCGAGCAGCAGCTCAGGGCAAGCGTCTCCGAGCTCAGGCTCTCGCGCCGCGAGCTCGAGCAGCAGAAGCAGCAGCTGGTCGATCTGGCCGAGAAATACGCGCTCGAGAAAAATCGCGCCGAGGCCGCCAACCGCGCCAAGTCGGAGTTCCTCGCCAATATCAGCCACGAGCTGCGCACGCCCTTGAACGCCGTGATCGGCTTCTCCGAGGTGATGCAGCAGGCCCTGTTCGGTCCGATCGGCCATCCCAAATATCAGGAATATGCCCGCGACATTTACGCGAGCGGCAGCTATCTGCTCGAAGTGATCAACGACATCCTCGACATGTCCAAGATCGAGGCCGGGCGCATGTCTCTCGACGTCGACACCGTCGACGTGGCCGGCATCGTCGCGGACAGCATGAAGGTGGTGAGCCAGGCCGCCGCCGAGCGCAATATCGCCCTTGGCCGTCATGGGCCGCAGCACCTGACGCTCGAAGCCGACCGCCGGGCGCTCAAGCAGGTCTTCCTCAACCTGCTCTCCAACTCCGTCAAGTTCACCCGCGACGGCGGCAGCGTCGACGTGCATCTGTCGCGCTCGCGGGGGCATGTGAAGATCACCATCAAGGATACCGGCATCGGCATCCCCGAAGCCGACATCGCCAAGCTCGGCCGCCCCTTCGCGCAGGTCGAGAACCAGTTCTCCAAGAGTCATCAGGGAAGCGGGCTCGGGCTCGCCATCTCGCGGGCCCTGGTCGAGCTGCATGGCGGGACCTTGCGGATCAACAGCCGCGAGGGTCAGGGCACCACCGTCGCCTGCACGCTGCCGATGCGGCCGGTGATCGCCGACGAGGAGCCCAGGTTCGCCGCCAGCGCCTAGGGCAAAGCCTCACCCCACGATGCGCTCGAAGGTCTCGTG
>DASYIU010000101.1:0-2604 GCA_035997285.1 Methyloceanibacter sp.
CCGACGGGATCAAGACGCTGACCACGGGCGAGGTGTTCGGCGGCAAGAGCGTGGTGCTGTTCGCGGTGCCCGGCGCCTTCACCCCCACCTGTCATCTGAAGCACCTCCCGGGCTTCATCGAGAGCGCCGGCGATTTCAAGAAGCAGGGCATCGACACCGTGGCTTGCGTCGCCGTGAACGACCCCTTCGTGCTCGGCGCCTGGGAGGAAGCGTCTGGCGGCAAGGGCAAGGTGCTGTTCCTGTCAGACGGCAATGCAAGAAGATCGGCATGGATTTCGACGGCAGCGGCATCGGTCTCGGCACCCGCTCCAAGCGCTACGCCGCGTTCGTCGACGACGGCGTGGTCAAGGTGCTGAATGTCGAGGACTCTCCCAGCGTCGCCGACGCCAGCACCGCCGCGAAGATTCTGGACGCGCTTTAGCCCTCGGCCTCGCAGGCTCAGCGGCGGTCGCCGAGAAACGGGGCCATGCCCTCGCGGGCGAGCTCGTCGGCCCGCTCGTTCTCGTCATGGCCGTCATGGCCCTTGACCCAGTGCCAGCGGACCGTGTGGCGGGAAGCGGCCTTCTCCAGCTGCTCCCATAGCTCGGCGTTCTTCACCGGCTTGCGGTCGGCGGTACGCCAGCCGTTCTTCTTCCAGCCCTTGATCCAGCTGGTGATGCCGCCCTTGAGGTAATTCGAGTCCGTGTAGAGATCGATGTCAGAGGGGGCCTTCAGCGCCTCAAGCGCCTCGATCGCCGCGGTCAGCTCCATGCGGTTGTTGGTCGATACGGGCTCTCCGCCATTGAGCTCCTTGCGATGCGCGCCCGACTCGAGGATCGCGCCCCAGCCGCCCGGCCCTGGATTGCCCGAGCAGGCGCCGTCGGTATGAATGACCACCTTGGCCCGCGCCGTCATGCTCAATGCTCTCCGAGCCCGTAATCGCGGTAGGACTTGACCCGCTGGTGGAAGCGGAGCTTGCGCAAATACTCGTTGGGGTCCTTGGTCTTCACCAGCGCGTTGGCGTCGGTGTTGAGCAGATCGTAGGTGCGCGTCAACAGGAAGCGGAGCGCAGCCCCACGCGCCAGCGTCGGCAGCCATTCAAGCTCGGCAGGACTCAGCGGCCGCACGCGTTCATAAGCCTGCAGCAGCGTCCGCGCCTTGGTCACGTTGAAGCTGCCGTCGGGCTCGAAGCACCAGGCGTTGAGGCAGACGGCCACGTCGTAGGCGAGCATGTCGTTGCAGGCGAAATAGAAGTCGATCAGGCCCGACAGCCTATCGCCGAGAAAGAAGACATTGTCGGGGAAGAGGTCGGCATGGATCACCCCTTGCGGGAGATCCATCGGCCAGTGCTTCTCGAGGTGCCGGAGCTCCTTCTCGATCTCGCCCGCCAACCCCGGCGCCACTTTGTCGGCACCGCTGCCGATCGAGGCGAACAGCGCAGCCCAACCCGGCAGCGACAGGCTATTAGCCCTTTGCATGGGAAAGTCAGCGCCAGCCACATGGAAGCGCGCGAGCGCCTCGCCGAGGCCTGAGCAATGCTCTATGCCTGGTCGCCTCACCCACAACCCTTCGAGGAAGGTGATGAGCGCCGCCGACCTCCCGGCAAGCTCTTTCAGCGTGCGGCCCTCGCGGTCGTGGACGGGAAGCGGGCAGGTGATTCCGCGCGCGGCCAAGTGCTCCATCAGCGCGAGGAAAAAGGGAAGGTCCTGGCGCGCCACCCGCTTCTCGTAAAGCGTGAGGATGTAGCGTCCGGTCTCGGTGTGAACGAGGTAGTTCGAGTTCTCGACGCCCTCGGCGATGCCCTTGAAGGAGGTGAGCGCGCCGATGGCGTAGCTTCCGATGAAGGCCTCGAGCTCTTCGTCAGAGACGTCGGTATAGACAGCCATCTAGAGCGCCGGCGTCTCTCTAAGCTCGCGCGGCAATTTGAAGGCGATGCTTTCTTCCGCCGCGGTGACGGTCTCGACCTTGACCTCGAAGCGCGCCTTGAAGGCGTCGATGATCTCGTCCACCAGCACCTCCGGCGCCGAAGCGCCCGCCGTGACCCCAAGCCTCCCGATGCCGCCGAAGGCGCTCCAATCGATCTCCGCCGCACGCTGCACCAGCATGGCATGGGGGCAGCCGGCGCGCTCGGCGACCTCGACGAGGCGGAGCGAGTTCGAGCTGGTGGGAGAGCCCACCACGATCATGCGGTCGCAGCGCGGCGCGATCCGCTTCACCGCGTCCTGGCGGTTGGTGGTGGCGTAGCAGATGTCGTCCTTGCTCGGGGTGACCATGAGCGCGAAGCGCGTTTTCAGCACGCCGACGATCTCCTTGGTGTCGTCCACCGAGAGCGTGGTCTGGGTGAGCACGGCGAGTTTGTCGGGATTCTTCGGGGTGAAGGCGCGCGCGTCGTCGATGGTTTCGATCAGGTGCACGGCGCCCTCGGGCAACTGGCCCGTGGTGCCGATCACCTCCGGGTGGCCGGCATGGCCGACCAGGAGGATCTCGCATCCCTCGGCGAACTGGTGCTCAGCCTCGACATGCACCTTGGAGACGAGCGGGCAGGTGGCATCGAGATAGAACATGTTGCGGCGCCTGGCCGCCTCGGGCACGGCCTTCGGCACGCCATGGGCGGAAAACACGATG
>DASYIU010000102.1:0-9611 GCA_035997285.1 Methyloceanibacter sp.
GTCGGCGCCGCCGAGGGCAGCGAAGGGTCTCCGTTGGATCATGGAACATTCCTCCAAGTGACAAGGCAGAGCTCAGGCGTTGAAGCCGCCGTCGACATTCAACGTCGCACCGGTGATATAGGCGGCGCTGGGGCTGGCGAGAAAGGCTACCGCCGCTGCGACCTCCTCGGGCTTGCCATAGCGGCCAAGGGCCGTCGCCGTCTTCTGGATACTGGAGAACTCACCATTGCCTGCCGGGTTCATGTCGGTATCGATCGGGCCAGGCTGGACGTTGTTGACGGTGATGCCCTTAGGTCCGAGGTCGCGGGCCCAACCGCGCGTGTAGGCAGCAACCGCACCCTTGGACGCCGAATAGTCGGAGGCGCCGGGCCAGGGCGTAGAGTCGCCCACCACCGAGCCGATCGAGATGATGCGGCCGCCTTCTCCCATCAGCGGGGCGGCGGTACGCACGGCAGCGGCCACGCCGCCCACGTTGACGGCAAACAGCCGGTCGAGCTCGGCGAGATTGTTGGCCCGGTCATGCACCTGGCCAGTGACGAAAACGCCGGCGTTGTTGACGAGAATGTCGAGGCGCCCGAAACGCTCGACCACGGATTTCACTAGCGCCTCTACCGCTTTGGCGTCGGCCTGGTCGGCCTTGAAGGCGTGAGCGCGGACGCCCTTCTCCAACAGATCGTTGACCACCGCCTTGGCCTTATCGGCGGAGGCCGAATAGCTGATGGCGACGTCGGCGCCGTCGTCGGCGAGCGCGTTGGCGATCGCCGCGCCGATGCCGCGCGAGCCGCCGGTAACCAGAGCAACCTTTCCTGTGAGTTCCTTTGACATGGGGTCCATCTCCTGCGTTTGAGTTATTTAGCACTCGCTACAGATATGGTTCTGGACCCGCCGCGTCAAGAGCATTATATAGCAATCACTACAGAGATAGGGTATAGAGCTGTCACAAAGCCGTCAGGATGCAAACCAAGTGGCATTAGGCCGCCCCCGTAATTTCGATATGGATCAAGCGCTTGACCGTGCGCTCCACGTGTTCTGGCGCAAGGGCTACGAGGGCGCGACCCTGTGCGACCTGACCGAGGCCATGGGCATCAATCCGCCGAGCCTGTATGCTGCCTTCGGCAACAAGGAAGGCCTGTTCCGTAAAGCGCTCGACCGTTATGAAGCAAAGCACGCGGCATTGTGGACTGAGGCTTTGGCCGCGCCTACGGCATATGAGGCGGTCAAGCAGTTGCTCGAGGGCAGCGCCAATTCGCTCGGCGACAAGCGGAACCCGCGTGGATGCCTCCTGGTCCAGGCCGCGCTCTGTGGCGGGGAGGAGTGCGATCCGGTAACCAAGGAACTGTCAGCGCGGCGGGATGCAAGCGTTGCGCTGATCGGCGAGCGGTTGAAGCGTGCAAAACGGGAAGGCGATCTGCCGGCCGGCGCCGATCCCGGAAGCCTCGCGCGCTTTGTCGTCACCGTCATTCACGGCATGGCGGTGCAGGCGGCAAGTGGGGCAAACCGCAAGCAGCTTGAGGCGGTCGCCAAGACGGCGCTCCGCGCTTGGCCTCAATGACCTCTCGCCTCTGGTCCTTAGTCCTTTCGCGGTCGGACCTCGACTGGAACGGCTTTAACCTGGTCCCGCGCGTGTTGTTCAACATGAAGTTTAATTGAAGCCTTCGACGAGGCTTAGAGCGCCGGCATTCACGCGTTAGGGGTGGCTTTAGCGTGGGTATGCGCTGGATTAGGCGCTCGACTCGCTCCATGCTGCTCACCATGAGGGATGGTCTCCTCTTAGGCATTTGCCTGATGCTTGCCGCAGCCCCCGCCTTTGGTGGGGCGCCGGTTGAGCCAGAGGGGCCACTCAGCCCTTGCACTCAAACCCAAGGTGCGCCGGGCGGCATCGCGACAGCCGCTCAGGCTCAGCCGCCTTGGGGCGTCGAGATCGCGACCGCCTTCTCCGAGCAGGAAGCGCTCGAGGAGTTCGCCCGGATCAAGCAGGACCATGCCGACATTCTCGGAAGCTTCGATCCGCTCGTGGTGGAGGAGTGCGATCTGCACATGGGCACGAAGCTGCAATATTCCGCGCGGGTCGGGATGGAGAGCCGCGAGGATGCCGATAGCCTGTGCGCCAAGCTGATCGGCAAGGGCGGCGCCTGCATCGTCCAGAAAAATTAGAGATCAGCGATTTATTTGCTTCTGATCACTCACGCATGGACCTCCGCGCCGACATGTCCGAAAGTGGCGGCATGAGGGTTTTGCCGATCGCCGCCATTTCTGTAGGGCTCATCCTGCTTGCGGCTCCATCTCAGGGCGGGGAGGCCATTGCCGTCGCCCGCGTCGAGGCGGGCCTCACGGAAGCCGGGCTTGCCGCTGCCGGGCCAAAGCCTTTCGTCGACATCGTCTGTCCCATCATGCAGCAGCAGGCTGAGGCGAGGGGTTTGCCACCCATGCCCTTCGTGCGCCTGATCTGGCGGGAGAGCCGCTTCAATCCGCAAGCCGTCAGCCCGAAGGGAGCGCAGGGCATCGCCCAGTTCATGCCCGGCACGGCGTCGGACCGCGGCCTCGACGATCCTTTCGAGCCGAAATCGGCGATCGTGCACTCGGCCAGCCTGCTCGCCGATCTTCGCCAGGAGTTCGGCAATTTCGGTCTTGCCGCCGCCGCCTATAACGCGGGCGAGGAGCGGGTGCGGGGGTGGCTGGCGGGGAAGGGCGGCCTGCCGGGGGAGACTGAGGCTTATGTGCTGTTCGTCACGGGACGCGCCGCGGATGAATGGAAGCTCGCCGAGACCGAGCTTCCCGAAGCGCTAAAGGCCGCGGGCGATCAGGTACAGGACTCCTGCCGCAGGCTCGCGCCGCTGGTGGTGCGGGCAGTGTACGAGACCGAGCCACTGACCGCGAGCGGGGCATGGCGACCTTGGGGCGTCCATGTGTCGACGGCCTACTCCAAGACCAAGGCGCTCGCCCAGTTCGGCCGGCTCAGGGGACGGTTCTCATCGGTGCTCGCCGACAGAGAGCCCTTCGTGCTGCCTGAACGAAATCTGAGCCGCGGCCGCCGCTATCTCTACATGGTGCAGATCGGGGCCGACAGCCGGGACGACGCCGCCAAGCTCTGCGGTCAGCTACGTGCAATTGGCGGCGCCTGCATCGTGCAGAAGAATTGAGGCCGGAGCTCAGGCGTCGGAGCCCGCAATTCCGGCTTCCGATGGCCGATCTCGGGCTTCGGCTGGGCCGCATTGTCTCAGTGGCAACATAGCTCCGCTGGTATAAGGTCGCCCGCGGCTGAAGGGAGCGTAATGACTCCCTCGGAGGACCCGGGCTCAGGGAGGTCCGATGCTCACCATCTACGAGACGAGCTCTGGCGCGCTCGCGCGACAGAAGGGCAAGCCCAGGATCACCGAGCAAACGGTCTGGATCGATCTCCTCAATCCAACGCGGGAGGAGGAGGCGAAGGTCGAGCGGGCACTCAAGCTCGGCGTGCCGACACGCGAGGAACAACAGGAGATCGAGGCCTCAAGTCGCCTCTACCAGGAGGACGGCAATCATTTCATGACGGCGACGCTGCTGTACCAGCCCGAGCAGGGCGAGCCCAGAACGACACCGGTTACCTTCATCCTCGCCGGTCAGCGGCTCATCACCGTGCGCTATGCGGAGCCCCGCGCCTTCTCCATCTATGTGGCGCGATGCAACCGGGCGGAAGCCGATCTGAACACCGGCGCGGCAGTTCTGATCGGGCTGATCGAGACCATCATCGACCGGCTTGCCGATTTCATTGAGCGCGTCCAGGCGGAGGTCGAGGGGCTGTCCCATTCGATCTTCGAAATCAAAGGCGGTGTCGCCTCGCGACAACGCCGCTTCGACGTGCTGTTGCGAGCCATCGGGCGCGAGGGCGAGATCACCTCTAAGGTTCGCGAAAGCGCCCACTCGCTCGGACGGCTGCTTACCTTCCTCGTCCATACCGCCAATGAACGGAAGGAGGGCAAGCCGCTCCAGGCGCGCATTCGCACTGCCGCACGCGACGTGAGCTCGCTGACCGATCACATCACCTTTCTGTCGGGTAAGATCATCTTCCTGCTCGACGCCACGCTCGGGATGATCAACATCCAGCAGAACGACATCATCAAGATCTTCTCGGTCGCCGCCGTCGTGTTCCTGCCACCGACGCTGCTCGCCTCAATCTACGGCATGAACTTCCATAACATGCCGGAGCTCGATTGGAGGTTCGGGTATCCTTTGGCGCTGATCCTGATGGTCCTGGCGGCGGTATTGCCTTACATTTATTTCAAACGCAAAGGCTGGCTCTAATTTCAGCTTGCACGGGCGGCGGGGGCTCGCCACATTGGCCGGTAAATGCAGACGCGCACACCGTCAAGAGCCTTGAAGGAGAATCGAAATGTCCAAGCGAACAGCCGGACTTGGTCTCGCCGCGATCCTGGCAGCGATGACGCTTGCGCCCGTACCGGGCTCTGCCGCAGCTCTCGTCGTCGTCGACAAAGGGGCGCAGGCTTCCGATCTCCAGGCGATCGGCTACAAGCGCCGCTATTGGCGCAACTACGACCACGGCACGTATGTTCGTGCGCCGTTCAGTGAAGTTGACACGCGCGGAGACACGTGGGTCGCGGCGCCCTTTGTCAGAGTGTACAATGGCCCGGCGGGCACCTGGGTGCGCGCCCCATTCGTGAATCGGTGGATTCCCCGCTAGCCGTCTCCGGTTTGATCCGACGCGTGCTTTTTTGAGCGCTAGGTTGCGCCCTGGACAAGCGACCAGGCGAGTGCCGCGGTGGCAGTGAGCGCGAGCGTGCTTGCGATGCCGAAGCGGGGGCCGAACAGAAGCAGTCCCGCGAGGATTGCAAGCGACAAGGCCTCGACATTGAGGCTTGCGAAGTCCGGCGTCCAAAGCCGCAATGGACCGTACCAGACCGCGGCAACGCTGCCGAAGATAACGTGCAGCGCGAACCACAGGCTCAAATTGAGAATGACGCCGACGACGGCGGCGGTAACGGCGGCAAGAGCGCCGGCAAGACGGGAGCTCGTGCTGAGCCGCTCGACATAAGGCGCGCTCGTGAAAATCCATAGGAAGCAGGGCACAAAGGTTGCCCACAGCGTGACGGCGGCGCCGAGCAGGCCAAAGGCGAGCTTCGGCTCGCCGCCGTGGCGGAAGCCCGCCAGGAGGCCCACGAACTCGGTGACGAGAATGAGGGGGCCGGGCGTTGTCTCGGCCAAGCCGAGCCCGTCAAGCATCTCTCCCGGGCTCAGCCAGCCGTAGGTCTCGACCGCCTGTTGCGCCATGTAAGCGAGCACCGAATAGGCGCCGCCAAAGGTCACCACGGCAAGCTTCGAGAAGAGCAGCGCGATGTCGGTCGTGACATGGGCGCGGCCGAATAGCGCCGCCACGAGGAGGAGGGGGAGGATCCAGACCGCAAGCCAAAGGGCTGCCGTCCGGAGCGTCTGCGAGAGCGGGACCGGCGGTGGCGCGGTGAGAGGCGTGCCCTCCTGAGCAGCCGAGGCGAGGGCAAGCAGAAAGCCGAGCAGCGCAGCGCCGGCAATGATGAGCGGAAAGGGCGCGTCGAGAAAGAAGATGGCGGCGAAGGCAGCGGCGGCGATGGCCGCATCGTAGGGCCCGCGCAGCGCCCGCCGCGCGACACGCAGAAGCGCTTCGATGACGATGACGAGAACCGCGGCCTTGATACCGACAAAGGCGATTTCGACGATCGGGATCTGGCCGTAAAAAGCATAAGCGATGCTGAGCGCAAGCACGATAGAGGCGCCCGGCAGCACGAAGAGGAGACCGGCGGCGAGCCCCCCGATCGTGCCGTGGAGGCGCCAACCGACATAGGTGGCAAGCTGCATGGCTTCGGGGCCCGGCAACAGCATGCAGAAGTTGAGGGCGTGCAGAAAGCGGTCCTCGGCGATAAAGCGCCGCTCCTCGACGAGGACGCGATGCATGAGCGCGATCTGGCCTGCCGGTCCGCCGAAGGACAGCACGCCGATCTTGGCCCAGACGGAGAGCGCCTCTCGGAAGGTTGGTTTCTGTGAAGTTTCAATCGAGCCCATGGCAGCTCACTCCGTGGATCAGGCACAATGCCTTACGGAGCGGCGCTTGGGCAGGCTTGCCTCACGGGGCGGCCGCGTAAGCCCCAATGGGCAATCCTAGGACCAAGTGCCGGCTGGGCAATGGCGGCAATTCCTTGGCTTCGCCCGGCTCTCGGCTAGTTCAGCCTGCGCTCGCGTGCTACCCAACATCGAGGAGGTGCGAGCACGACAATGGTGACGGCGCAATTGATTCAGGTGGCGGTGTTCCTCGCCGCAGCCGCTATCGCCGCCCCGCTCGGCCGCTTGCTGCGCATGGGCTCGGTCCTCGGCTATCTCGCGCTCGGCGTCGTCATCGGCCCTTACGTTCTCGGGCCCCTCTATGCCCTCGATGACGTGGGCAAGCTCCTGCATTTCGGCGAGTTCGGCGTGGTGATGCTGCTGTTCGTGATCGGGCTCGAGCTCCGCCCGGTCAGGCTGTGGGCCATGCGCTCGGCGATCTTCGGCCTCGGCGTCGCCCAGCTCATCGCCACGGCAATCGTGCTTGCGGCAATAGGCGTGGCCCTTGGCCTCGCCACGGGCCAAGCCCTGTTCGTCGGCCTTGCACTGTCGCTGTCCTCGACCGCCTTTGCGCTCCAGGTGCTGGAGGAGAAGGGCGAGATCAACACGCGCCACGGCCGGCTCGCCTTCTCGGTGCTGCTGTTCCAGGACCTCGCCGCGATCCCGCTGATTGCGCTCGTGCCGCTCTTCGCCCTTGGCGGCGCTAAGCCCGCCATGGACATCGGCGCCGCCGTGCTCGCCATCCTCACGATCCTCGGCGTGATCGTGGCCGGGCGCTTTCTCTTGAGCCGGCTTTACCGGTTCGTCGCAGCCACCGGCGTGCGCGAGGCGATGACGGCAAGCGCTCTGCTAACTGTGGTGGGGGTGGCGCTGGTCATGCAAGTGGCAGGCTTGTCGCCCGCGCTCGGGTCCTTCATCGCCGGCGCCCTGCTCGCCGATTCTGAATACCGCCATCAGATCGAGGCCGACATCGCCCCCTTCGAGGGGCTGCTGTTAGCCGTGTTCTTCATTGCCGTCGGTATGTCGATCGATCTCGGCGTGCTGGTGGCCAAGCCCGGTTCGCTGCTGACCATCGTCGCCGGCCTCGTGATCCTCAAGGCCATCATCCTCTATTTGCTCGGCCGCTGGTGGAGGCTCGATAGCGCGGCCGCAAGGCGCCTCGGTCTCGTGCTCAGTCAAGGCGGCGAGTTCGCCTTCGTGCTGTTCGGGGCGGGGGCCCTGCAAGGCGTCATCGACCAGCCCCTGGCCAATCTGCTCACGCTCGCGGTGACCTTGTCGATGGCGGCGACGCCAGTGCTTCTCCTCATTGACGAGGCGGCAACCCGGGCCTTCCAGCCGGAGCCGCCCGAATACGAAATGCCGCCGGGGAGCGAGCGGCACGTGATCGTCGCCGGCTTTGGGCGTTTCGGGCAGATCGTGGCGCGCGTGCTCCGCGCCCGTCGCATCCCGTTCACCGCCCTCGATTCCAATATCGAGCAGGTGGATTTCGTGAAGCGCTTCGGCTCGCGGATCTATTACGGCGACGCCGGACGGCTCGACATCTTGCGTGCAGCGGGGACCGACAAGGCGCTCGCCTTCGTGCTCGCCATCGACAATGTCGACAGCTCTGTCAGGGTCGCCGAGATCGTGCGGCGGAACTTTCCCGAGCTGCCGATCTATGCCAGGGCGCGTGACCGCATCCACGTGCACAAGCTCATGGATCTCGGTGTCACCATCATCGAGCGCGAGACGTTTCTCTCGGCGCTCGAACTGACGAGGAGGTTGCTGCGGGGCTTGGGCCTCAGCCCTGCCGAGGTGAAGCGACTCCTCGAGACCTTCAAGCGGCAGGACGAGAAGCGTCTGTTCGATGACTACAAATATTATACCAATGTCGAGAAGGTGCGCGCCAACGCGCTGACCGCTGCGGTCGAGCTCGAAGAGCTGTTCGCCCGCGACGTGAAAGAGCCGGACGAGCAGGTCGTGCCCATCATCGGTGAGCGGCGAGATGATCGAGGATCAAACGGTTCGGCGCGGCCGGATGAGTGAATGAGCTCATATGGCCCGCACCCTTTAGGCTCTCGAGCGTGGCGTTCGGCAGCGCCGCTGCCAGCAGATCGACGACGGCACGGGCGCGCCCGTCTTGCTGCCTTTGATCAGCAGGGTGGGCGCCGTGACCTCGGCGTAATCTTGCAAGCTGGTCGGCGCGTCAAGCGCGATGGTGAATTCGAGCGCCACTTTTGGGATGGTGGCGGCGATGGCGTCCTTGAAGCGCTCCGGCGACGGCCACCAGCGCCAGCGGCCGAGCCAATAGCTCATGAAGGCGGCGGCCGCCGCGCGGTCTTCACCCTTGGCCACGGGGCCAAGCACGGCGATGCCCAGCTGCTCCACCTCGGCCCATTCGGGCCGGCCCTCCTGCCGCAAGAGCTGGAAGGAGACTGGCTCGACCAGCGTGAGGCTTTTCACGCGGGGCCCGAGCGTGCGGGCGGCTTCGAGCGCCAGGGCCGCACCGTAAGAATGGCCCACGAGGTGAAGCGGGCCTTTGGTCTTCTTGGCGACGGCAAGCAGCACGTTCACGTCGGCATCGGTGCTGTAGGGCTCCTCGGCAGGCCACGGGTCCGACCGTCCATAGCCGATGAAGTCAGGGGCCAGCACCCGCCAATCGGATTGAAGCGTCTCGATCAGCGGCAGCCATTCCTTGTGGGAGGCGCTCGAGCAATGGCTGACGACGACAGCGGGGCCTTTGCCCTTATCGAGATAGGCGATCTCCACGCCGCCAATGGTGAGCTGCTTCATGTTGTTTTTTCCAATTCCCCTCACCCGGCTTGGACCTCAAGGTCCAAGCCACCGTCTGCCACGAGGGGAGAAGGGATGGGACTCGCGGTAGCATCAATATCCCCTCGCCCCTTGTGGGAGAGGCTTTCTTGCGCGTGCGAAGCTCATGCGCAAGTCGCATGGCGGGAAGGGTGAGGGGTAGTCGGTCGCGCTTCGCGTGCAGATGGCCGATTGAGGGGGAACGGCCAGGCAGCCGGCGAGCTATCCGGGCAGAGCGTGCTCGGGCAGCGCGGAGGTGGCGGCAGCTTTCTGCACCGCGCGCTGCACCTTCTCGAAGGCGCGCACCTCGATCTGGCGGATGCGCTCGCGGCTCACCCCGAACTCGCTGGAAAGCTCCTCAAGGGTGAGCGGCTCGTCGGTAAGCCTGCGCGCCTCGAAGACGCGACGCTCCCGTGCGTTCAATCCCTTCAGTGCGTCGTTCAGCATGTCGCGGCGTTGGTCGCGCTCCTCGGATTCGGCAAGCGCCGTCTCCTGGTCCATGGTGTCGTCGACCAGCCAGTCCTGCCATTCGCCGCTCTCGGCATCGTTGCGCACCGGCGCATTGAGCGAGCTATCGCCGGCAAGCCGCCGGTTCATGGACACGACGTCCTCCTCGGTCACGCCGAGCCTGGTGGCGATCAGCTTCACCTGATCGGGGCGCAAATCGCCCTCATCGAGCGCCTTGAGCTGGCCCTTGATCTTGCGCAGGTTGAAGAACAGCTTCTTCTGCGCCGCCGTGGTGCCCATCTTCACGA
>DASYIU010000103.1:0-2547 GCA_035997285.1 Methyloceanibacter sp.
GCAGAACCAGTCCTCGCCGGCGGCGCGCGACGAGAAGACGACCGCGCTCGGATCGACCTCCGCCCCCACGCGCGTGGTGAAGCCCAGCAGGACCGGCCGCCCGACGCGGCGGGCACGGCGAACGGCCCGCTCGGCACGCGTCTTGAGCGCCGAAGCATCGACGGCAAGCCCGCCGCCAGGCGTGAGTTGGGCGACCCCCATTGCCTAGGAAGGTTACGAAGCCGCCCGGTCAGGGGCGGCTTCGGGCCTCAGATCAGGTCTCGCCGCGACCGCGGGAGATGGCGATCTCGCCGGTGCGCGCCATCTCGATCAGGCCGAACGGGCGGACCATCCGCTCGAACGCCTCGATCTTCTCCCACGTGCCGGTGACCTCGATGATCACCGACCGCCGGGTGACGTCGATGATCTTGCCGCGGAAGATCTCGACGATCTGCATCACCTCGGCGCGCGCGCCGCCGTCGGCCGAGACCTTGAACAGCGCGAGCTCGCGGGCGACGGTGTCGGCCGGCTCGAGGTCGCGGATCTTGAGCACGTTGATCAGCTTGTGCAGCTGCTTCGTGACCTGGTCGATCGGGTGCATCGCCCCGTCGAGCGTCAGCGTGATGCGCGACAGCCGCTCGTCGTCGGTCGGGCCGACCGCCAGCGTGTCGATGTTGAAGCCGCGGCGGGCGAACAGGCCGGCGATGCGGGTGAGCACGCCCGACTTGTTCTCCACGAGGATCGACAGTACGTGCTTGCGTCCTGAGCGCAGGTTGCCTGAGGCTTGCAGCTCCTCAAGGCTTAGTGGTTCCTTTGTTGCCGGCTCTCCCATGATTATCACCCCACCATCTCGCGGGCTGCCTGCCCGGCGGGGATCATTGGGTAGGTGTTCTCCTCGCGCGTGACACGCACGTCGACCACCACGGGACCGTCTGTGTCAATCGCACGCTTCATGTCCTCTACGAGCGTGGTCTTATCCTCAAAGCGCATGCCGGTAGCGCCGTATGCCTCGGCGAGCTTGACGAAGTCGGGGTAGTCACCGACCTCGACGTGGCTGTAGCGGCCATCCCAGAAGAGCTCTTGCCACTGGCGCACCATGCCCAGGTAGCCGTTGTTCATGATGAAAACCTTGATGGGGATTTTCTCCTGTGCGCAGGTGGCAAGCTCCTGCGCGTTCATCTGAACTGAGCCATCGCCTGCGATGCAGCAGACGGTTCTGTCGGGACAGCCGACCGCAGCGCCCATTGCGGCGGGTAGACCGAAGCCCATCGTGCCGAGGCCGCCGGAGTTAATCCAGCGGCGTGGCTTTGGAAAGTCGTAGTACTGGGCAGCCCACATCTGGTGTTGGCCGACGTCGCTTGTGACGATCGCCTCTCCCCCGGTGGCCTCGTGTAGTGCCTTGATCATGTACTGAGGCTTAATCTCATTATCGGTGGAGTCCTCGTAGCCGAGCGGATACTTCTCACGCCAACCTTCGATCTGCTGCCACCACTCCCCCAGGCGAGCGGGATCGGCTCCGAGCGCTCGATACTCGACCAGCAGCTTTGCAAGCACGTGCTTGGCATCGCCGACGATTGGTATGTGCGCGGGTACGTTCTTCGATATCTCGGCTGGGTCGACGTCGATGTGGATGAACTTTGCGCGTGGGGCGAACTCCGAGAGCTTGCCGGTGATGCGATCGTCGAAGCGAGCACCTACAGCACAGATCAAATCTGCCTCGTCCATCGCATAGTTGGCTGCACGGGTGCCGTGCATGCCGAGCATTCCGAGCCATTGCGGATGGGGCTCCCCACCCGCCCGAGCCGGGAACGCGCCTAGGCCCATCAGCGTGCAAGTGACGGGAAAGCGATCGCTGGTGGCGAACTCGATCAGCTCCTCCGAGGCATTTGCATTGACCACTCCGCCACCGGCATAAATGACAGGACGTCGGGCGGCTAGCAGGGCCTTTGCGGCTTGACGGATCTGCTTCTGGTTACCCTCAAGCGTGGGCTGATAGCCGGGCAGGCGCACGTCGGCGACCGGCTCATAGGGGATCTCGGCCCGCGAGAGGTCCTGGGGGATGTCCACCAGCACAGGACCGGGTCGCCCAGAGCGAGCGATATAGAACGCCTCGTGGATCGCGCGGGGGATTTCCAGCGGGTCCTGGATCATGAAGGAGTGCTTGACCACCGGCATGGTGATGCCGATGGTGTCGGCCTCCTGGAAGCCATCGGTGCCGAGCAGCTCTGTGCGTACCTGACCGGTGATGAACACGACCGGCACGGAATCCATCATGGCGTCGCAGATAGGGGTGATTAGGTTCGTGGCGCCGGGACCGCTCGTGGCAAATGCCACGCCGACCCTGCCGGTGGCCTTGGCATAGCCCTCAGCCGCATGTCCCCCGCCCGCCTCATGACGCACAAGGATGTGGCGAATACCACCGTCCACAAAGGCATCGTAGGTCGGGAGGTTGGCGCCTCCGGGCAGACCAAAGACGACGTCCACGCCCTCCGCCTTCAAGCATTCCATCACGGCGTCTACCGCGCGCATCTCATCGACCTCCTTCCGTCATCTCAAGCAGGTTTATGT
>DASYIU010000104.1:0-4680 GCA_035997285.1 Methyloceanibacter sp.
AGACCTTGCCGTCGACGGGAATAGACTGCCCCAGGGCGCCGAGCAGCCTCATAAAGGCACGTTGATTGCGGTTCTTCCCATAGCGGCGATTAGGAGGAGGCAGATCCCGGATAATCCGGTAGACGGACGGGAAGCCCAGAATGTCGCATCGCTTAACGGCTTGCCGTATGCGGTCAGTCAAATCGTCTCGCACTCGAGCCGTGGGCCTGGCGTTCCACCAGTTCAGCTCGAAGCTCACATTGTCCTCTTCGAAAACCGAGGATGCGAATCCTTCGATAGCGCCTGGACGGTAAGCGTAGGCTTCGCCGTCTCCCAAACGCAGCAGGGAAAGAGGCTTTTCCTGGGCCACCCTCTCCTCGATGTGATTGAGAAGCTGCCGCCTTTGCTCAGGTGAGAAGCGAATATCCATCAGATTTCGGTCATTAGGGGGCAACGCCGAAAGCGGTCTAACGATGAATTGCTGGAAATTGCGGCGGTCCACCTCGTCGACGGCATCGTAGGTCGCGCTGAGATAGTCCAGCGCACGAACCCCGGGCGACGGGTGGAACGTGTTACAAAATTGGTGCAACTCGCCTTGCAACAGCCCGAGTTTGTTGAGCTCCAACAGCGGCTCGAGAAAATAAAGGAGTTGATCGCTTCTTGCTGGCTGAATGTACTTGCGAAGGAGGCGAATGGCTGCGTCTGGACGCTCTTTTTCTATCAGCAGCCGGGTAATTCCCATAGCACTCGTTCTTCGGACATTGCGAATCTCATGCTCAGTCAGAGCAGACACAACTTTATCAAGCTGTTCGTCGGATCCCGCCTGCACCTCCTTGACGATGAAGTCATTGAAGATCCGAAACACTCTCTGGATCGTCTTCTCTCGCCGCTTAAGTGTTTTTCTCGCTTCTCGAGATTGCTCGGCGCGCGCCCGCGCCAATCCCTTCATTTTCTTGATTTTTTTTTCGATTTTCTTGATTTTTTTTTCGACAGCCCTAGCAACCCGGGCGGACCTAACAACCAAGGCGGCGATGACCGCGAGCAAAGCCGTCGAAAAGGCAAGCGACAAAAGGAGTGCTGACATGAGAGGCGGCACGCGCTAGGGAGCAAATACCGACGACTGCATTAGGCTTTTCGGCGCCCTCTCGCGAACCGGGTCATGAGAGCTCCTGCCGCCCTCTATCAACGCCTCGGCCGGATAGATGAATGGGGCGCCCTTCAAGATGCCGTCGCAGACGATATCGAGGCCGAGGGAGCGGCCCTCGCGAAGGGCATCGAGCGTTTCAATCTCGAGCTTGAACGGCGGCCAGGCATTCTTGCGGACGGTTAGGAACTCGAGCGGAATGGTGCGTCTGAAGAAGAAGTGAAATGCATAGCGTGCAGCGCGGAGCTTCGTTGCGGCATCGAGGCGGCCGTTGAATGGCAGCTGGTCGAGGAGCGCGAAGTACCCCTCGCGGCTTTCAGCGTCGAGGGTGATGCCTTTGTTGCGTGCCCACGATTCGCCCGCCACGATGGTGGGGACGCCCATATAAGCGAGCTCCACGCCCATTTTCGTGCCGTAGATGATCGCCGCATTCGAGGCACGGGCGATGGCATAGGAATTGGCGCTCGCGGTCGGGGGAATGACAAACACGTTAGGCGGAAGCTCCGGCATCAGTCGTGAGAGCTCGCCGACGACGGTCTCGCGCGATTTAACCGGGTTCTTGACCTCGGCGGGATGCACGCGGATCACGAGCTGCAGATCGGGCCGCTTGCCGAAATAGCGGATAGTTTCGGTGAGCCAATCGAGCATGCTCGGAAAGGCGTTGGAGGGATAGAAGACCTGGGCGTCCCACAGCACATTGGTGAAAACGGCAACCGTGGGCTTGGCGAAATCGATGCCGAACTTTTCCTTGAGTTCGGCAAGCGACTGGCCGGTGCCGTCGTGATAGCTCACCCAATCCATCGTGCCCGCGGCACGCGACTGCATATAGACATCTAGCGCCTGCTGGAGAGGCGGGCTCAAGGAGAGCTCCTCCCACACCGCCGTCGGCTCGTCCATGAGCGTGAAATGGTAGGTGTCGTCGTGGCTGAAGACGAAGCTCCCCGCGCGGTAGGCGATGTTCCATGTCACCAGACGGACTCCGTGTTTCCGGGCGAGGTCAACGAGAAGGCCCTGAGGGACGTAAAGACCATGATGGGCCACGCAGATTTCGTAGCCTTCCTTGACGAAGAGGCGAGCGAGGGCAGTAGTCGCGATCAGTGCCGCGGCGAGAAATCGCCGCCTGACCTTGAGCGCATTAGGCTCATAGCTGAAATTGCCGACGGCAAGGTAGCGCAAGGCGCCGGAGCGAGCGTGCATGCCGACGCGCACGCCCAGATACTCGAGAGTATCGATGTCACGCTCCGCCGTCTCGTTGGCGAGCCGCCACGCGGCGGTCCGATCCGCCTCAGTGACATAACCGCCTATCAGCTGGAGATCGAGCCCAAGGTCAGACCACATATGGGCGGCCGGCCCGAAGCATGAGCCGCAAAGTGTGCGCTGGGGTCCATACTCCAGAAAGTGCTCCTCGTCGGGCCACCAGGTCATCTCACAGGCAAGACAGGCGGGGAGGGCGCGATCGCAGAGGAGCCCGTGAACGCGCGCGCCACGCAAGCTCAGAGCCACGGCGAGCAAGCTGTCGAGCGTATTGGCGGCCATATGCGCGCCTATGCTGCTCGCAACCAGTACCTTAGGTCCCGAGGCGGCGGTGATGGCCCCACGCCAACGACTCGTTCCGGCCCCTTTGAGGGCCCGCCAACGCGGCAAGCCCATGTACCGGTTGCGAAGCCTAAGATGAATGAGGCGGATGCGCCGCAAAAGCGGCCATCGCTTCACAATTTCGCGCCAGTTCCGCAATGCACAAATCCCCCACAAAGTCAGCGCCGTTTGGCTGAATTTGCTAGCTAAATTAAGGCCTAAACAGGTCAGAAGGCCGAGGTTGAAGTATGCAGATCAGCATTGTATAAGCCAATCGTCAGGCCTTGTCCGCTTCACCTCACGGGGATCGTAATCGGCAGGTCGCAGTTGGGCACCCAGGAGGGCGAACCGGCGCGAGGCCGGCTCCGTATGCCGAGCCTGCCGGGACTAGGGCGACAATGTTGAAACGTCAATATGAGGGAGCCGCGGACGGGCCGAGCGGGGACGCAAGAGGGGAGCGTTCCGGCGCCAACCATAGCGGCGATCCGTTCGCCCTCCTCGAAATTGGCTCAAGCGCGAGCATCCGCAAGACCATCAGCCGAGAAGACGTCGACGCGTTCGCTTCCCTCAGCGGAGACTATAACGGGTTGCACGTCGATGACGAATTCGCCGCTCGCACGGAGTTCGAGCAGATCGTCGTCCATGGCTTGCTGCATGCGAGCATGCTGTCGGGACTGCTCGGTACCAAGCTTCCCGGCAGTGGTGCCCTTTGTCTTTCCCATGCCTTCGACTTCCCGAAGCCGGTATTCATCGGCGATACGGTCGAGGCCGTGGGCACGATTTTGTCCATGGATCCGGTTACCAGGGTGCTCGACGTCAAGACCGAAATCATCAACCAGCACGGCGAGCGAGTGCTCGAGGGCAGAGCCAGAGTCAAAGTCTTGCGCCTTGCCCCTGCAGCTGGCCCTAAGCAAGCGCAAAGGTTCAAACCCATGGCCAATCTTCTGACGGGGCAGGTCGCGCTTGTCACCGGCGCCTCGCGGGGCATTGGCCGGGCGATCGCCGATACGCTCGCCGCCCATGGGGCGACGGTGTGGATCAACTACAACCGCAGCCAAGCCTCCGCCGAAAGCCTCGCCGCCGCGATCAAGGAGCAAGACGGCAGCGCGTTCACCGTCAAAGCCGACGTCACCAAGGACGACGAGGTGGCCGCCATGATCGAGACCGTTGCTCGCCAAGACGGCCTCGACATTCTGGTCAACAATGCCGGGCCCAAGATCCATAGCGCGAGCTTTGAGGAGCTTGGCTGGGCCGACATGCAGGCGGCCCTCGAGCAGATCATCGGCGGCGTCTTCCGGGTGACCCAGGCGGCATTGCCGCACCTCACGGCAAAGCGCGGAAAAATCGTGAACGTCCTGGCCGCCGCCGTGCTCGGCCGCACCGCACACAATTGGCTGCCCTACATCACGGCGAAGGGGGCGCTGCTCAGCTTCAGCAAGAATCTCGCGCAGGAACTTGGCCCGCGCGGCGTGCGGGTCAATATGGTGTCGCCATCGCTAGTCGACACCGATCTCGTCTCCAACATTCCGGAGAAGGTGCGGCAGATGACAGTGGGCCGCACACCCTTGCGTCGCCTGGCGACGGCCGAGGACGTGGCGGGCGCGGTGCTCTTCCTTGCCTCGCCATATGCGGAGTTCGTAACCGGCGATAATATGCTGGTCACCGGTGGCGAGGTGATGCTTTGATGGCGCTGCCTCCGCCCAGTCGCGGCTGCATGCATCCGCACACCCGTATCGGTCGGGACGCGAGGCTCACGGCCGCTAAGAAGGACGCGCCCTCATAGTCGGGGTTGTTCGAGGGGGATCCAGGGTCGTGCTCGCTACGCATCCTTCGATTGCCGACCGTGTGATCGACGCAGTCATCGAGTCGCCGGCGGCGTGCATGCGCGAGCGCGTGCTGCTACAGGCGGTCGATTGGCGAGCCGTCGACCCGGCCAAAGTCGAACGTCTTCTCGAGGCTTTGTCGGCGGAAAGCGTTCGACT
>DASYIU010000105.1:0-10023 GCA_035997285.1 Methyloceanibacter sp.
TCACCGCGCCGGACATCGTCGACACCACGGCGCCCTACGAGATGGTGGCGCGCATGCGGGCGAGCTTCTGGGTGCTCGCGCCGCTTGTCGCGCGCTGCGGCAAGGCGAAAGTCTCGCTGCCTGGCGGATGCGCTATCGGCACGCGCCCCGTCGATTTGCATCTGACCGCGCTCGAGGCGCTCGGCGCCGAAATCGAGCTCGAAGGCGGCTACGTGATCGCCAAAGCCCCCAGGGGCTTGAGCGGCAACCGCGTTCCGCTTGCCAAGGTCTCGGTGGGCGCGACCCACAATGCCTTGATGGCCGCCGTGCTTGCTCGCGGCGAGACGCTGATTGAGAACGCCGCGCGCGAGCCTGAGGTCGTCGATGTCGCCAATTGCCTGGTCAAGATGGGCGCCAGGATCGAGGGGATCGGCAGCTCGACCTTATGGATCCAGGGACGAGAGACCCTTTACGGTGCCGAGCATACCGTCCTTCCCGACCGCATCGAGACGGGGACCTATGCCATGGCGGCCGCCATCACCGGCGGCGAGGTCTTCTTGGACGGCGCCCGCGGCGACCTTTTGCAAGGGGCGCTCCAGCTGCTGCGCTCGACCGGTGTCGAGATCGAGGAGAAGCCGACCGGCATCCGCGTGGCGCGCAACGGCGGGGGCTTGAGCGCCGTTTCCGTCGAGACCCAGCCATTCCCCGGCTTCCCCACCGACTTGCAGGCCCAGCTCATCGCGCTGATGTGCATGGCCAAAGGCACCTCGGAGGTGCGCGAGACTATCTTCGAGAACCGCTTCATGCATGTGCAGGAGCTGGCGCGCCTTGGCGCCCGCATCGACCTCAAGGGCGACACCGCGCTCGTCACCGGCGTGGCCGGCTTACGCGGCGCGCAGGTCATGGCGACCGATCTCCGCGCATCGGTGTCGCTGATCATCGCCGGGCTTGCCGCCCAGGGCGAGACGGTGATCGGCCGGGTCTATCATCTCGACCGCGGCTTCGAGCGCATCGAGGACAAGCTCAGCCAGTGCGGGGCCCATATCGAGCGGCTTTCGAGCTAAGCATGATCCGGAAAAGTGGGAACCGGTTTTCCGAAAAGATCATGCTCAAACAAAAAGCTAGAGCGCTATCTCGATCCAGCTCAATGCGATAGCGCGCTAGGCCTTCCCTAAGTTGACAGTTTCGTGTCATGCCTGAGCGTGGTACGCCCATGCCGAAAGCCGCCCTGTTGCCATGACCGATCTGAAACTCATCGCCCTGGACGAGGAGGATCTCGCCGTCGTGTCCTCCCTTCTGCAGGACGCGGTGGTGCGCGTGGCCGATATGACCTATGTGCCGGCGCAGAAGCGCTTCGCCGCCGTGCTCAACCGCTTCGATTGGGAGAAGGCGGCGCGAGAGAAGGGCGGCAGGGACTATCGGCGACAGCGGACGGCGCTCAGATTCGATCGTGTGTTCGGCGCGCAACTGAAGAACGTCAGGCCGTCGTTCGGCGACCGCATCTTGTCGCTCCTTGCCGTGAGCTTTGAGCCGGGCGATCCGCCGGGCGGCCGTGTGACGCTCACCTTCTCCGGCGATGCCTCCATCCAGCTTGAGGTCGAATGCATCGAGGCCGAGCTCAAGGATCTTGGGCTCGTGTGGCGCACCCGCTCGCGACCTGAGCATCCGGACAGCGGGCCCGGCACGGGCGGCAAGCCCGGCGACGCCGGCACATAAAGCTCCGCGCCATGGCCGTGTGGCTCAAGACCGCCGATCCCGATTTCGAGGACCGCTTCACCTCGCTCCTAGCGGCGAAGCGTGAGAGTGCGGCCGATGTCAACGATGCGGTCGCCGCCATCATCGCCCGGGTGCGCGCCGAGTGCGATCACGCGCTGATCGACCTCACCGCGACCTATGACGGGCTCGACTTGCGCACGACGGGCATCAGGGTTGCGCCCGCCGAGATCGCTGCCGCGCGCGCTCAAGTCGATGCTAAGACGCTTGCGGCGCTCAAGCTGGCCCACGACCGCATCCTCGACCATCACCGCCGCCAGCTGCCCAAGGACGATCGCTATAAAGACGCCCAAGGGGTCGAGCTCGGCACGCGCTGGACGCCGGTCGCCTCGGTCGGGCTCTATGTTCCGGGGGGCACGGCGAGCTATCCAAGCTCGGTCTTGATGAACGCGGTGCCGGCCAAGGTGGCGGGCGTTGGCCGCATCGTCATGGTGGTTCCGGCTCTCAAGGGCGAGCTCAATCCGCTGGTGCTCGCCGCGGCCGAGATTGCCGGGGTCGGCGAGATCTATCGCGTGGGCGGGGCGCAGGCCATCGCCGCACTCGCTTACGGCACGGAGAGCATTCGGCCCGTGGTCAAAATTGTGGGTCCCGGCAACGCCTATGTGGCGGCCGCCAAACGCCAGGTCTTCGGCCAAGTCGGCATCGACATGATGGCAGGCCCTTCTGAGGTCGTGGTGATCGCCGATCGCGACAACGATCCCGCTTGGATCGCCGCCGACCTTCTCGCCCAGGCCGAGCACGACGTAGCCGCGCAATCGATCCTCATCACCGACGATGCGGACTTCGCCCGCACCGTGGAAAACGCCGTCGAGGCCGAGCTTGCGGTCTTGCCGCGGGCGGCTGTGGCGCGCGCCAGCTGGCAGGATTTCGGCGCCATCATTCTAGTCAAGAGCCTCGACCAGGCGCCCCCCATCGTCGATCGTCTGGCGCCTGAGCATCTCGAGATCGCGACCTCCGATCCTGACGCCTTGGCCGAGCGCGTGCACGATGCCGGCGCCATCTTCATCGGGCGCTATACGCCGGAGGTGATCGGCGATTATGTTGCAGGCACGAACCACGTGCTCCCCACCGCGCGCAGCGCCCGCTTTGCCTCAGGCCTCGGCGTCCTCGATTTCATGAAGCGCACCTCGATCCTCAAGCTCGATGCCGAAAGCTTGAATGCGCTCGGCCCCGCAGCCATGACTCTGGCGAAGGCGGAAGGCCTCGATGCCCATCGCCGCTCCGTCGCCGTCAGGCTGAATGCGCGAGACGAAACATGACCCAGCCAGAGGCACCCGAGCAAGAGCAGCCGCAAGACGGCCCGTGGCCGGAAGCGGCGCGCCTCATCGAGGTGACCCTCGACGAGGCCTCGATCGGCCGCAACAATGCCGAGGTCGACCACGAGCGCGAGGTCGCCATCTTCGATCTCCTCGAGCGCAACGCTTTCGCGCTCGAAGGCCATGACGGCGGCCCCTATACGCTCCGCCTCTCGCTTGCCGACAATCGCCTCGTGTTCACCGTGGGCGACACCGAGCGCGCGCCGATCCAGCACGTGATGCTGTCGCTCTCGCCCTTCCGCCGCTTGGTGAAGGACTATTTCCTCATCTGCGAGAGCTACTACCAGGCGATCAAGACCCAGCCCGCCTCCCGCATCGAGGCCATCGACATGGGACGGCGCGGTCTGCACGACGAGGGCAGCCAGCTCCTCAAAGAGCGGCTCAAGGGCAAGATCGCAGTCGACCTCGCGACCGCACGACGCCTGTTCACGCTCCTCTGCGCGCTCCACTGGAAAGGATGATGCGTTGGGAGCAGGAGCCGATCTGCCGGGCGCGGTCCTCTTCGCCTGCAATCGCAACGCTATACGCTCGCCCATCGCTGCCGCCATCCTCAAGCATCTCGCCGGCGCGCGCGTCTATGTCGGCTCAGCCGGGGTGCGGCCGGGCGAGCCCGACCCGTTCGCCGTAGCCGTCATGGAGGAGCTCGGCATCGACATGTCGAAGCACAAGCCGGTGTCCCTTGCCGGCGTGCACGACACCTCCTTCGATCTCATCGTGACCCTCGCCCCTGAAGCCCACCACAAGGCGCTTCAGCTTGCCGAGGGCTTCGCCGTTGACGTCGAATATTGGCCGACTCAGGACCCCACTCTGGCGAGCGGCAGCCGCGAGCAGATCCTCGCCGCCTACCGCGCCGTGCGCGACAGCCTCTTCGCCAAGATCAAGGCGCGCTTCCCGCTGACCGGCGCCCCGAGCGTGTAGCCTGCGCTCAAATGTTCGACAGGCTGACTCATTTCTTCACCGGGGCATAAAAGACGCTGTCGATCTCCACGATATCTTCGTCGAACAGGCGCTGCACCTCGACCATGGTGCGGGGTGGATAAGGCGGCTTGCCCCACAGCTGCTCCTGCGCCTTGTCCACCATGGGCGCGTATCGGTGCAGGTCGCTGACGTAAATCGTGAGTCGCACGCAATCCTGCAAGGTCGCGCCCTCCGATTGCGCAATCAATTTGAGATTGAGGAAGGCGCGAAGAATGCGCGCTTGCGGGTCCTGCACCAAAATGTTGGTGGCCGGATCGATCCCTTGCATGCCGGCGACAAAGACGAAGTCGCCGGCCCTGGCGCCAAGACTCCAAGTCCCCTCCGCCTTGATGGCACCGGGAGGATCGAGAGTTTTGACGCCATTGGGCGACGGCGATTGCGCAAGGGCGAGACTTGACGCCATGGCGATTGCCGCCGCGCAAGGAAGAGCAAGAAGAGCAAGGTGCCGCAACATTGGGGTGTTCCATCTCAACACTTGGATGCTCGCCGCAAGGAACGATCCGCCGAATGCCAGCGCGGCTCCCACGCTGGGAGAGCCTATCCGCACATCATCGCTAAGCAAGCGCGATCGACGGCCACCGAGCTCCGCCCGGTAATGAGGAGCCAGTCAAAGCCGGCATGCGCGTGAGCTGGTTGCCCTAGCGCCGCCTATCTTGCGCCGCCACTTCCCGACTATACTTGCCGGACGAGGCGTTAACGGCGCGACGGAGTGACGTGGCCGACAAGAAGAAATCAGGGTCCAGCAAGGGCCACAAGCCTCGCGCAACGGCAGCGAAGCCCGCCCGCGCGCGACCGAAGCCCGCCGTCGAGAGCAGCGCGGCGCCCCTGGTTGGACACGCTGAGCACCGCGGCGCCAGCCGCTGCGGCCGCACTCCAGCCAGAAGCTCAGCCTGCTGACCAGCGGCAGACCAGCATCTCCACCTCGCGCGGTTTTGTCGATTTTCTTGCCACCAACCGTCTGAGGATCGCGCTCACCTCCTACCAGACCGGGCAGCTCATGCTGATCGGCCCGCTGCTCGACGGCCGGCTGTCGGTGTTCTAGCGGAATTTCGTGCGCGCCATGGGCTGGTGGGCCACCCCGCAGCGACTCTATCTCGCTTCCATCGCCCAGATCTGGCGGCTCGAGAACGTGCTCGGCCAGGGCCAGCTCGCCAACCAGCAATCCCTCCATTATGAGCGGCTCTATGTGCCGCGCATGGCGCAGACCACCGGCGACGTCGACGCCCATGAGCTCGCCATCGAAGGCGGCGAGGCCCCCGCAATCTCCTTGATTTTGTGCGGGGGTGCGACCATTCTCCGCCGCGACCTTAAGATGCGGAAGGAGCCTTATGGCGAAGGAAGAAATGCTCGAATTTCCGGGAGTGGTGACCGAACTCCTCCCCAACGCCACCTTCAGGGTGAAGCTCGAGAACGAACACGAGATCATCGCCCATACGGCGGGACGAATGCGCAAGAACCGTATCAGGGTGCTTGCCGGCGACAAGGTTCTGGTCGAGATGACACCCTATGATCTCACTAAAGGACGGATCACTTACCGCTTTAAGTAGGCTCGGGCTCCGGCGAGCCGATCCTACTAAGACTGAGCAGGCCAAGCCTGAGCCTCAGAGGGCTAGGCTTGCGCCGCCTCAAGCCCCGCGCGCCCCGCGGATGCGCGCTCCCTCGAGTTTCCGGCCGAAGCTCGTGCTGGCCTCGGCCTCGCCGCGCCGGCTTGCGCTCCTCGAGCAGGTGGGCATTACCCCTGATGCGCTGCGCCCGGCGAGCATCGACGAGAGCGTGACCAAGGGCGAGGTGCCCCGCCACATCGTGCGGCGGCTCGCCCGCGCCAAGGCGGAAGCGGCCAGGAAGCTGATCCGCGCCGAGAAGGATTACGCCAAGGCCTTCATCCTTGCCGCCGATACCGTGGTCGCGGTCGGCCGCCGCGTGCTCGGCAAGGCCGACCTCGAGCATGAGGCCGGCGATGCGCTGCGCATGCTCAGGGGCCGCGCCCATCGCGTGCATACTGCGATCTGCCTGCTCACCCCCGACGACCATTGGCGCGAGCGCGTGGTCGAGACGCGCGTCCGCTTCCGCAATCTCACCAACGAGGAGATCGGCGCCTATCTGGCGAGCGGCGAATGGAAGGGGAAGGCGGGCGGCTATGCCATCCAGGGCATTGCCGGCGCCTTCGTGGTGAAGATGGTGGGCTCCTATACCAATGTGGTGGGCCTGCCGCTCACCGAGGTGGTGGCCATGCTCCAGGGCGAAGGCTATCCGGTCAGCCATCTCTGGCTCTCCAAGGCTGAGGTCGACACCGAGTGAGCGCGCGGTCCCGCGAGCCGCATGGTCTAACGCCCGGCGGACCGGCGACGGGGACGGTCAAGCGACCCAAATGCCCGATCTGCGGCAAGCCCGCGTCAACCGACTATCGCCCCTTCTGCGGCAAGCGTTGCGCCGATCTCGATCTCGGCCGTTGGCTGAAGGGCGCCTACGCCGTCCCGGGGGAGCCAGTCGAGGCCGTCCCCGACACGGAGCAAGACTAAGTCGGTGAGCGCGCTCTCACGCTCTCGACAGGGCAGGAGCGATTTCCTATAAGCCAAGGCCTTGCGTGGGCCGCGCCTCCTCGCGTTTGCGAGCGGGGCCTCGCCTCACCAAATGCTTGAACAGGGCCCAGGTAGCTCAGTTGGTAGAGCAGCGGACTGAAAATCCGCGTGTCGGTGGTTCAAATCCGCCCCTGGGCACCATTATTCTTCAGCCAAATCAATATGTTGGAAAAATATATCCCATGAGAGCCCCGTTTTTTGACGTTGCACCATTTTGCCCGGAAATTCCCCATATTTCGTCGTGTTTGCTGGAGTTGCCGCTGGTGGACGCGACATAGACGCAACATGATCGTCCGTAGTCGGCAGCGTTAAGAAGGGTGTGCCACTGCCTTTGTAGGGAGGAGATTACGGTCTCTCACGCCGGACAAGGGTTCAATTCCCAGGCGCCACTTTTTCGACCATTCCGTCTCTTACTCAACTTTTACCCAATAAGCGGGCCGGGAATCAGCCAAGACGCAGTGCGGAGGCCGGGATCGCTACATAGGAACCGTCCACGCCGGACGAAACGCAGCGGAGCGGCAGGCTCAGTATGGCTCCCCTAGCGCCTTTACCGCGCGAGCGACACCTTGGGGCGGTTAGCCAATCGCCTGCCGCTCCCACACTTTCAAAGTTAGCGCTCCGCAGGAACTCACGGCGCGTGTCTCCCGGCGTAGATCAAACCAGGCGCCAGGGGGAAAGAGGGAGGCGGCGGCACGCGCAGGCCCTCGAACAACTTACAGCAGGTCCCCCATATACGGCGCGGGATAGGTGCAATACCGATATTGCGACTGGCAGCGCCAGAAGCACCTCCGAACCGTTCCCGGGCAACGGGCGAAGCAGAGATTGTAGCGATGTTTGCAATAGTTTGCCGCCGCCTCCGCGTCGCCTTCGCCGAGGCCAAGCTCCACGAAGGCCAGAATCAGGCCTGTGGCCAACACCGTAATCAGCATCTTCATGTTGCGCACCTTGCTGCCAAAGCATTCGGCATTCGGCGGTCGAGAATAAGGCAGGACGGCTTGGAAGATGGTCAGTGCTTCGAAATCTCCCCAGCGCGCAGATCATTACAGTACGCGACGAGGCCGAGCACCTGGCCCGATACGGGTCGACATCGGGGCTTCATTGGCAATTGTCCTGACAAGCCAAAGCAATGGTTCGGCCGAACCTGCGCCGGTCCAGACCTGCGGCCGGCAAGGAGGGGAAAGCACATCCCTATGCTCACAACGCGCTCGCCGCGATATTGATGGTGAGCGCAAGCAGGGCGACATTGTACACGAAAGAGACGAGGCCGTGTGCGGCAACGATCTGGCGGATTTTGCTCGATGTCACGCAAACGTCCGACACCTGCGACGTCATGCCGATGACGAAGGAGAAATAAGCGAAGTCCCAATAGCCCGGCTTTTCATTGCCGGGAAAATCGAGCCCGCTGCGCTGGGCTTCGCCATCCGCATAGTACTCATGCGCGTAGTGGAGCGTGAAGATCGTATGGATGAAGGTCCAGGAGAGCAGTATCGTCGCGATGGCGAGCGTAAGCAGCAGAGGATCGCGCGTGGGGTGCCCGGCTGACGTACGAAGTTCAACGAGGATGGCCGCGAGGCTGGCTAGGGCCGCGATGACAGTGAGTACCGGGATTGCGTAACGCCCTTCATCCTGCAGTACCGACTGCCGCCGGATATGGTCTTCGTCGCAAACGCTAAACATCCAAAAGCAAAGCACAAGATAGAGCCCGACGCCGATATCCCAACCGACCAGCGTGGAGGTCACAATCCGCCATCCGGTGGTGAGCGCTAAGACAGTGCCGAAGCCAAACGCGAGCGCGGCGGAGAGGAAAAGCCGCCAACGAGCGCGGACGAGGTGCGACGCGCCGTGCGCGGGTAGACTCTGCGCCGTCTTCTTCATGCTCGCCATTCGATCCGCGGCTTTCTCAAGCCCCTTGCGTCCCTATATACCGAAACCAATGCTTCTGGCACGGGCCCCGCCCAAGCAATCGACTGTACCCAGTGCGTGTCGAATTCTAGCGATGGGCAGAGGCCGTCGGAGCGCAGGAAGTTCCTAACGACTGGGTGGGTAGTGGGCGCGTTTGAAAGACGGAGGCAGCGACCCGACAGGTGGAAGCCGCATCCAGATCGTCGAAAGGGCTCGCGCCCTTATCGCAGATGAACATCACTGGTGCCGTGGTGATCTTGCCCGAGAAATGGGACGTGGGAGTTTGCCCAACGTCCGACATGGCGGTGAAGCATTGGGGGCTAGGCGCACTGATTAAATCACCCAATGACTACCGTGCGGCTCACGATCTTGCGATCCAAAGCAATGCGTCCACTTTACGGAAGCGCCATCCTGGTCCATGTAAACGACTGAGGGGTCATGCTGCGGTGCTTGCGTTGTTCAATGAAGTTATCGCAGCGGCGTGAGCGAGGCTTAGGCTCGCGGTATGCTTCCTCCATTGGATGGGACCCAAGGGACGTGCTGGCAAACAGGGCCCCATCCGTTTTTCACGGTAGGCGCCACAATAGTCAGTAGACGGACATAAACTCCGGGCGTTTCAGCCGCGTCTAGATGAAAGCGGGGCCCCGATCGGGCCCGGCTGTGGCCGCCGCTCTGGAGGCGTGCAGGGCGAACTTCTTAAGTTTGGTCAGATCGGTTTCACCCACCGCCGCTAAAGCTATAATCGTCTTTGCCAGTGTCCGTCGCGCTGAGGTGGCATCGGCGACACCGCCATCATTCTTTCGCTCCCGCCAAGCGTTCTCCAAAGCGGTCTCCATCAGAGCCAGCGTATCGGGGCCGAAGAATTTAGGAAGCTCGTTCAGGGGCATGACCATTCTCCCTTCAAAGGACACAAACACTCGGTCACCGCCCCCGTTTTGCCGGTGATCGATTAATCATACCCCAAAGTGCGCTCAGGAGCGAATCCCATTACCCAGACCGCAACTCAGACCCTACATGTCTGCTCGTGGCACTCAGCCGACATCGTACCACGAGGGACTATGGGGTGGGCCTGGATCGAGTTCTGCACCAAGACCCCGAGCGCCTTTCCCAACGGTGGCGCGGTTTTCGGTCACCCTTGCGGCTGCACTCCCGTACCGGCTTGAGACTCCTGAGACGGTGGCGCGGTGTCTGGCTCCCCCCCCCCGCGCTCCGGACGGGCTTGGCCCTCCTGAGATTTCTGAGACGGTTGCGGTCTCAGTCTCCTGAGACGGTTGCGGTCTCAGCCTACTGAGACGCTGGCGCGGTGACTGGCGCACCGTGCCAAGCCTGTTCCCAAATTGGTGCTGGGTCATGTCGCCAGTAGGCGCGGAGCCTTTGCTGGAAGATCGCCTGCTGCAAAGGCTATCGACGTTCTCGCCGAGGTTCACGTCTAGCTTGGCGACGTTGGGCACGGCAGGTATGAGTGACTTCGGCTAACCCCGGCGAAATGCCCAGAC
>DASYIU010000106.1:0-9230 GCA_035997285.1 Methyloceanibacter sp.
TGCGGCGCATTGAGGATCGGGGTGGAGAGCATGGACCCGTAGATACCGCCATTGGAGATGGTGAAAGTGCCGCCCTGCATCTCCTCCAGGGCGAGCTTGCCGCCCCGCGCGCGCGCGCCGAAATCGGCGATTGCCGCCTCGATCTCGGCGAGACTCATGCGGTCGGCATTGCGCAGTACCGGCACCACGAGGCCGCGCTCGGTGCCAACGGCGACGCCGATATGATAGTAATTCTTGTAGACTATGTCCTCACCGTCGATCTCGGCGTTGACCGCCGGGATGTCCTTCAGCGCCTGCACGGCAGCTTTGACGAAGAAGCCCATCAAGCCGAGCTTCACCCCGTGCTTCTTCTCGAAGGCATCGCGATAGTCGGCTCTGAGCTGCATCACCGCGCTCATGTCCACGTCGTTGAACGTGGTGAGCATGGCGGCAACGTCTTGTGCCTCCTTGAGACGCTTGGCGATGGTCTGGCGGAGCCGCGTCATGCGCACCCGCTCCTCGCGGGCGGCGTCGCCGGGCGCCACCGGGGCATGAGGGGACGCGGGCGGCTCCGGCTTCCGCTCCCGCTGAAGCAGCGCCTTGGCGGCGTGCTCGACCTCGCCCGTCTCGGTCGAAGCCGCATGGCCGCCGGCCAATATGTCCTGCTTCAAGACTTGGCCACGGCGGCCTGAGCCCTTCACCTCGCTTGGCGCAAGGCCTCCCTCGGCGAGCAGCTTGCGCGCGGCAGGCGAGGGAGGCATCTCGTCGCCGCTCACCTCCTGGCGGCGCATCGGCTCGCGCTCGAGCTTCTTGGCCTCGGCCACCACTGCTTTAGGCGTGCGCAACGAGGGCTCGTCCGCTGTGGCGGTCGCTTCGGCCCTGGCGAGCTCGGATGTCGCCGCTGCAGGCTTGGACTTTGCCGGTTTGGCGTTGCCCTCACCCGCGCTGATGGCGCCGAGAAGCGCGCCCACGGCGACTGTCTCGCCTGCCTTGGCCGAGATTTCCGCCAGCACGCCGGAAGCCGGAGCGGGCACCTCGACGGTCACCTTGTCGGTCTCGAGCTCGACCAGGGGCTCATCGGCGGCAACCGCGTCCCCGGCCTGCTTGAACCATTGGCCGACCGTCGCCTCGACGACGGATTCACCCAAGCTCGGCACGCGGATTTGTATCGCCATGGCCGCCCTGTCTCCTCGCAGTCTAGCTCAATGCCTCGTCGAGGAACGCCTTAAGCTCGCGTGTGTGCTTGCTCATCAGCCCGGTCGCGGTCGCCGCGGACGAGGGCCGGCCAGCATAACGCGGCCGCTGGTGCTTGGCATCGATATGTTCGAGCACCCAAGAGAGGTTGGGCTCGATGAAGCTCCAAGCGCCCATGTTCTTCGGCTCTTCCTGGCACCACACCATCTCGGCCTGGGCGAAGCGCGACAGCTCCTGGATCAGCGCGCGGGCCGGAAAGGGATAAAGCTGCTCCATGCGCAGCAGATAGATATCGTTGACGCCGCGCTTCTCGCGCTCCTCGTAAAGATCGTAATAGACCTTGCCGGAGCAGAGCACCACCCGCCTCATCTCGGCATCGGGAACGAGCTTGATCGCCTGATCGGGAAGGAACTGCGCATCGTCCCACAACAGACGATGGAAGCTCGAGTCCGGGCCGAATTGCGCCAAGCTCGATACCACGCGCTTGTGACGGAGAAGCGACTTCGGCGTCATCAGCACCAGAGGCTTGCGGAATTGCCGGTGGAGCTGGCGCCTAAGCACGTGGAAATAGTTGGCCGGCGTCGTGCTGTTGACGATCTGCCAATTGTCCTCGGCGCAAAGCTGGAGGTAGCGCTCGAGCCGCGCCGAGGAATGCTCCGGCCCCTGGCCCTCATAGCCATGGGGCAGGAGCAGCACGAGCCCCGACATGCGCAGCCATTTCCGCTCACCCGAGGAGATGAACTGGTCGATGATGACTTGCGCGCCGTTGGCGAAATCGCCGAACTGCGCCTCCCACAGCACGAGTGCGTTCGGCTCGGCGAGGCTGTAGCCATACTCGAAGCCGAGCACGGCCTCCTCCGAGAGCATGGAGTTGATCACCTCGAACTCCGCTTGGCTCTTGGAGATGTGCTTGAGCGGGGTGTATTTCTTCTCGTTCTCCTGATCCATCAGCACCGAGTGGCGCTGGGAGAAGGTGCCGCGCTCGGAGTCCTGGCCCGAGAGCCTGACGCGGAAACCCTCGATGAGGAGGGTGCCGTAAGCGAGCGACTCTGCGGTCGACCAGTCGATGCCCTGGCCGTCCTCGATCATCTTGCGGCGATTGGCCATGATGCGGGCGATGGTCTTGTGCGGCGTGAAGCTCTTGGGGATGGTGGTGAGCTTGCGCCCAACCTCCTTGAGGCGCTCGAGGTCGATGCCGGTCACGCCGCGGCGGGCGCCTTCCTCGGCATGGCCGATGCCCGACCATTTGCCGTCGAGCCAGTCGGCGCGGTTGGGCCGATAAGCATCGCTCGCCGCGAACTCCTCCTCGAGATAGGCGCGGAAATCGGCCTGCATGCGGTCGATCTCGGCACGGGTGAAAAGACCCTCCTCGACGAGACGCTTGGAATAGACCTCGACCACGCTCGGATGCTCGCCGATGCGGCGATACATCAAGGGTTGGGTGAAGGCCGGCTCGTCCGCCTCGTTATGGCCGTGGCGCCGGTAGCAAAACATGTCGATGACCACGGGCTTGCCGTAACGTTGGCGAAACTCGATGGCGATCTTGGTCACATGCACCACGGCCTCGGGGTCGTCGCCGTTCACGTGGAAGATCGGGGCATCGATCATCTTGGCCACGTCGGAGGGGTAGGGCGAGGAGCGGGCAAAGCGCGGGGCAGTGGTGAAGCCGATCTGATTGTTGACGATGAAGTGCAGCGAGCCGCCGATGCGGTGCCCGCGCAAGCCCGACAGGCCAAAACATTCGGCGATCACGCCTTGTCCGGCGAAGGCGGCATCACCGTGCAGGAGGAGCGGCAGCACCTCTTTGCGCTCCTTGTCGTGGCGCTGATCCTGCTTAGCGCGGACCTTGCCGAGCACGACGGGATCGACGATCTCGAGATGCGAGGGGTTGGCGGTCAGCGACAGATGCACGCGGTTCTCATCGAACGCTCGGTCGGAGGAGGCGCCGAGGTGATATTTCACGTCGCCCGAGCCCTCCACCTCGTCGGGGTGGGCCGAGCCTCCCTTGAACTCGTTGAAGATCGCCCGGTAGGGCTTGCCCATGACATTGGCGAGTACGTTCAAGCGCCCGCGATGGGGCATGCCGATGACGATCTCGCCGACGCCGAGCTGCCCGCCGCGCTTGATGATCTGCTCGAGCGCCGGCACCGTGGATTCGCCACCGTCGAGCCCGAAGCGCTTGGTGCCGGTATATTTCACGTCGAGGAAGCGCTCGAAGGTCTCGGCCTCGATGAGCTTCTTCAGGATCGCCTTCTTGCCGTTGGGGGTGAAGCTCACCTCACGGCCTTCGATGCGCTCCTGGATCCAGGAGCGCTGCTCAGGATCGGAGATGTACATGTATTCGGCGCCGATATGGCCGCTATAGGTGCGCTTGAGGATGTCGAGGATCTCGCGCAACGTGCCGAATTCGAGCCCGAGCGCGCCGCCGACATAGATGGGGCGGTCATAGTCGGCTTTGGTGAAGCCGTAGGTCTTGGGCCTGAGCTCGGGATGCTCGCGGCGAGTGACGAGCTCGAGCGGATCGAGCTTGGCGGCGAGATGCCCGCGCGTCCGATAGGCGCGGATCAGCATGCGGGCACCCAAAGTATCGCGCGCGGCGGCAAGCGCCTGCTGCTCGGTGATCGAGCCTGCCGAAACCACGGGCAAGAGACCTGCGCCGTTTGACGGCGCCCATGACGGCCCGCGCGCCTCGGCGAGCACCTCGTCCTTGTCGTCGTCGAGGCTGGTGAAGAAGGCGCGCCACTCCGGATCGAGCGAGGCGGGCTCTTCCTGATAGCGCGCGTAGACCTCGGCGAGATAGGTGGCGTTGGCGCCTTGCAGGAACGACGTGCGGGCAAACACGTCGTTCAATTCGTGTCTCGTCATCGGATCAATCCTGCCGGTCGTTGAAGGCTACCGGCGTGAAGGGCAAAAAAGGCGAGCATTGGGCGCCCGCCTCACCCTCCATGTAATATCCGTGCAAGCGTCGTTCCAAGGGCGGCAGGAGAGTTTGCCATGACGATGCCGGCATCGCGCATTGCCTCAATTTTGTGCTTTGCGTCGCCTTTGCCGCCTGAGATGACGGCACCGGCGTGGCCCATGCGCCGCCCAGGGGGAGCGCTCGATCCAGCGACAAAACCGACCACCGGCTTCTTGCTGCCGGCGCTGGCCAGAAAGGATGCGGCTTCCTCCTCGGCGCTGCCGCCGATCTCCCCGATCATGACGATTGCCTCGGTCGCGTCGTCCTCGAGGAACATCGCAAGCGCATCGACAAAACTCGTGCCGTGGACCGGGTCGCCGCCAACGCCGACCACGGTCGTTTGCCCGAGCCCCGCAGCCGTGGTCTGGGCCACGGCCTCATAGCTCAAGGTTCCTGAGCGCGAGACGATACCGACGTTTCCGGGCTTATGGATGTGGCCCGGCATGATGCCGATCTTGCATTGGTCAGGGGTGATGACGCCCGGGCAATTCGGGCCGATCAGGCGCGTCGAAGACCCGCACAGGGCGCGCTTCACCTTGACCATGTCGAGCACCGGCACCCCTTCGGTGACGCACACCACGAGCCGCACACCGGCGTCGATCGCTTCGAGGATGGCATCGCCGGCGAAGGCCGGTGGTACATAGACGGCGCTGGCGTCGGCGCCGGTCGCCGCAACGGCCTCTCTCACCGTGTCGAACACCGGTAGGCCGAGATGCTTGGAGCCGCCCTTGCCGGGCGTCACGCCGCCGACCATGCGGGTGCCGTAGGCGATGGCCTGCTCGGAGTGGAAGGTGCCTTGCGCTCCGGTGAAGCCCTGGCAGATGACGCGCGTATTCTTATCGACGAGAATGGACATTGGATGGATTGACTAGTCCTGCAAGTTTCAAGCCGCGGCCTTCACCGCGGCGACCACTTTCTTGGCTGCATCGTCGAGGTCGTCGGCGGGGATGATGGCAAGCCCTGACTCGCGAAGCAGCGTCTTGCCGCGCTCGACATGCGTGCCTTCGAGGCGCACCACGAGCGGCACGGCGACGTTGGTCTCCCGCGCCGCCGCGATGATGCCATCGGCGATGGTGTCGCAACGCATGATGCCGCCGAAGATATTGACCAGGACGCCGTTCACATGCGGGTCTGAGAGGATGATCTTGAAGGCTTGCGCCACCCGCTCTTTGGTCGCCCCGCCGCCGACATCGAGGAAATTGGCGGGCTCGCCGCCGTAGAGCTTGATGATGTCCATGGTAGCCATGGCGAGGCCGGCACCATTGACCATGCAGCCGATGGTGCCGTCGAGCTTCACATAGGACAGGCCAAGCCGCGCAGCCTCCACCTCGGCAGGATCCTCCTCATCGAGGTCGCGAAGCGCGGCGATATCGTCATGACGGAAGAGCGCGTTGTCGTCGAAGCCAATCTTGGCGTCAAGGCAGAGCAGGTTGCCCTCCTTGGTCACCACCAGCGGGTTGATCTCGATGAGGCTTCCGTCCTTCTCGACAAAGAGTCTGTAGAGCGCGCTCACCAGTGACGCGCATTGCTTGGCCAGGGTGCCTTCGAGCTTCAGCGCCGAGGCGATGACGCGGCCGTGGAAGGGGCTGATGCCCGAAGCCGGATCGACGGTGAGCGTGGCGATCTTCTCCGGCGTGTTGGCGGCCACCGCCTCGATATCGACGCCGCCTTCGGTCGAGGCGACGAAAGCAACGCGCCCCGATCCGCGGTCGACCACGAGGGAGAGATAGAGCTCGCGTGCGATGGTGGCGTCGTTGACCACATAGACGCGCCGAACCAACCTGCCTTGGGGTCCGGTCTGCGGCGTGATGAGGGGCTTGCCCAGCATGCCATCGGCCTCGGCGTGCAGCTCCTCGAGCGTCTTCACGAGCTTGATGCCGCCGCCTTTGCCCCTGCCGCCGGCATGGATCTGCGCCTTGACCACGAAGGTTTGGCCCCCGAGGTCGCGGGCATGCGCCGCAGCCTCTTGCGGGGAGTGGGCGACGCGGCCTTCGGCCACCGGGGCGCCGTAGTCCCCAAGCAGGGCTTTGGCCTGATATTCGTGAATGTTCATGGGGGCACTCGTGTCCGCCGATCGAGGGCGGGGCTAAAGGGCGGGGCTAAAAGTCATGAGCACGATAACTAGGAGGCCGAGGCGAGGCTCGGCGCGATTCTCTGACACAACTCGACAAGGGCTTTGACCGACTCGACCGAATGCATGAAAGCATCCTTCTCGGCCGAGGTGAGGTCGAGCTCGATGACGCGCTCGACGCCCTTGGCGCTGATGATGATGGGCACGCCGGCATAGATGCCCTTGACGCCATACTCGCCGTTCAAATAGGCGGCACAGGGCAGCACGCGCTTCTGGTTCTTGAGATAGGACTCGGCCATCTCGAGAGCGGCGGCGGCCGGCGCATAATAGGCCGAGCCGGTTTTGAGCAGGCCTACGATCTCGGCGCCACCGTCGCGGGTGCGCTGCACGATGTCGTCGAGCCGCTTCTGGGTGATCCAGCGCATCTTGACGAGGTCGGTGAGCGGGATGCCGGCGATCGACGAATAGCGGATGAGCGGCACCATGGTGTCGCCATGGCCGCCCAGCACCATGGTGGCAATGTCCTCGGGGCTTACGTCGAACTCCTGGGAGAGGAAGTAGCGGAACCGCGCCGCATCGAGCACGCCCGCCATGCCGACCACCTTGTTGCGCGGGAGCCCGCTCGTCTTCTGCAGCGCCCAGACCATGGCGTCGAGGGGGTTGGTGACGCAGATGACGAAGGCTTCCGGCGCGTATTTGCGAAGGCCCGCGCCCACCTGCTCCATGACCTTGAGGTTGATCTCGATGAGATCGTCGCGGCTCATGCCGGGCTTGCGCGGAATGCCGGCAGTGACGATCACCACATCGGCGTCCTTGAGCTCGGCATATTCGTTGGTGCCTTTGAATTTCGGCACATAGCCTTCGACCGGGGCCGACTGCGACAGGTCGAGCGCCTTGCCTTGGGGTACGCCGTCGACCACGTCGAACAGCACGATATCGCCAAGCTCCTTGATGCCGGCAAGATGGGCGATGGTCCCGCCGATCTGGCCCGCGCCGACCAACGCAATGCGATTACGCGCCATGAAGATCCCCTTCGCTTCGACTGATCAAGACTTGCGCATAAGACTTGCCCTGCTCAGGGCCAGTTCACGCGAAGGGTTGGTTAAATGCAATCCTTTCCGCGCGCAAGGTGTTGTGCGGAAAGGACCAGCCAGGCTTGCGAAGCCGTTCCTTAGGATTGCGCCCATCAAAATTTGCCCGCGGCCGTGCGATCCGGCCCGGGTTTGGGATATCATCACCGTGGCGCAGCCAAACTTTCGGCGCGTCATATCGACAAACAAAAAAGCGAACGCGCCCGGATATTGAGGCGGTGGTTGGGGTCGGCTATTTGGCTAGCGCCTCGACGCTTCCGAGGTCGATCGCACCGACCGCGGATTTGAGATCGGCCATGCTGGTGCCGTTTCCTTCGGCCTCGACCATGACCCTGTCGCTCACCACCACGCCAAAGGTGCCGTCCTTGGTCTCGTTGTCGAACTTCTCCATCGTCATGCGCCCATTGACCTCACCCATCTTGGAATAAGAGGTCGCGGTCTCTTCCGTGGCATTGGCGCCGAACACGCTGCCGAGCGTGGCCAAGGCGCCTACGGCCCCCATGTCCATCAGCGAGAGGGTGATATGCGCATCGCCCTTGGTGTAAGTCGCCTTGGCCGTTCCGAAGGAGAATCCGGCGGCACCCCCGGCCGACGTGGAAACGTCGGTTTGGGCAAAACCCCCGGGCAGGCTCTTTGGCAGCAATGTCTTAAGGTCGGCCGGAGCGATGGGGGGCAGGCTCGGGGCGTCATTCTCGGTGGACGAAGGCTCACTGCTCGGTGCGCCGGCGTCCGGCTGCCCCATTTGCTTTCCCATCGACTCCATGCGCTTGGCGGCCTCGTTGAGCTTGCCCATGTCGACGCTCACGCCGCCCGGCAGGTTGAGCTTGCCGCTCAGCTCGCCAACCGTGGTGGCAGGGCCGACCCGAGGAGTGAGAGCAAGGGCAATCGCCCCGACGACGAAGCTCAGAACGATGCCGACAAGAATGATGACGATTGTATAGGACAAGGTCCGATCCTGAGGCACCTTCATCAGCACCGGAGCGCCGGTATAAAGCAGATAGAGGCTGTAAAGGCCGAGGATGGTGAGGAAGGCTAGCGCCGGGATGAGCATGAAGATGCCGGCGACCCAGCTCGCCGTATAGGAATAGGCGGCAAGCTTGAACGCGCTCACCTGGTCTTGCTGGCCGCCAAATCTCGGCGCCAAGTTGTCGGCGATGAGGGCGAACACGTAGACGGCGGCGAGCTGCAGCGCATATTGGACGGCGGCAGCCCAGACCCCGCCGAAGAAGGAGGGGCGAAACGTCACGCCGGCAAAGCCGTAGCCGAAGACGAGACCGCCAATCAGCGCGGAAAGGACCGGTATGGCGGCGAGGTAGACGACGTAGTTGAAATAGATGTCGCCGATGGTCGCGGGCTCTGTGGCGATCCTCGGCCACTCGTCCTTGGGCTGAAGCAGGATGCCCTTGACGCGCGCTAAGAGCGCGGCGCGGGCTTCGGGGGTCGGCAGGTCCATGGCTCAGGGGTTCCCTTTCTGTTGACCGCGGCAAACGCCGCAGGCCGTGCCAAATCCGGTCAACTCGAGCAGTTGACCATGGCAGTCCGACCTTGGATTTGGCTGGCCCGGCACCATGAGAGCCTATCACGGACCGTGCCCTTCGCGCTTTCTCTTCAAACCCCAGCAAACGGCCGATTGCTCGCAGGTTGCTCAAGGTACGGTCTTGCTCTGAGCAGAATTGCGTAATAATTGTTGAGGGCCGAGGGCGCCAATACGAAGGGTCTTTTGAAGCAGTCTTCCGTGCGAACCCTGGCAGGCGGGACGAGCCTATCCCCTTCAAGAGATTCGGCATGCGCCCAACCATTCGCGGCGCAACGGCAGACCACAGAAATTTAAGTCGTTAGCTCCTCGTTGACGGGCAGCTGGGCGTCCGGGGGGGCTCATCTTGGCTTTGGCAGAGTGTTTCCCGGAGCGACCGTACGATCCGAAGGAGCATCTCGA
>DASYIU010000107.1:0-3895 GCA_035997285.1 Methyloceanibacter sp.
GGCGCGCGCCAACGCCTCGGGCTTGAGCTTGAAGCCGTCCTCGAGCTTGGCCTCGACGATGGCCGGCTCGGCGCCGGCCAGCAGCACGATGTCGGGATAGCTCACCCAATAGGGCGAGGGAACGATCACCTCGTCGCCGGGATCGAGCGTGGCGAGCAGCGCATTGTACAGCACCTGCTTGCCGCCGCTGCCGACGGTGATCTCCGACGGCTTGTAGGCGAGGCCGTTCTCGCGCTTGAACTTCTCGGCGACGGCGCGCTTGAGCTCGGGGATGCCGTCGACGGCGGTGTATTTCGTCTCGCCGCGCTTGATCGCCTCGATCGCCGCCTGCTTGATATTGTCGGGCGTGTCGAAGTCGGGCTCGCCGGCGCCAAGGCCGATGACGTCGAAGCCCGCCGCCTTCAGCTCACGCGCCTTGCTGGTAATGGCCATGGTCGGCGACGGCTTGACCCGTTCGAGCGTGCGGGCGACCAGTCCCATGTCGATCTCCTGGAAGAAATGAAAAGCCTCGCGGCCGAGGCGGGCGCACCCTAAGCGGGGGCGCGGCGGCCCGCAAGCCTTATGGCGCAAAAAGCCGCGAACGCGGGCGAGAGGCCCGCGCTGCTCATCCTTGGACATTGTTGCAGTGTCGGAAGGCGCTTACGCGGCCTGGCAATTGAGCTGACCCTCGGCAAGCTCAGTGAGGAGCATGTCGGCCTTATAGTCCTGATCGAGCGTCTCCTGCAGCAGGCGCGGCACCCCGCGCCGTTAACCTCATTTAGGCCACAACTGTGGCGAGGCGGCCACGCGAAACGCGTGTGTGAGCCACAATCCGGTTAAAGCCCCGCCCTAATGGCATGCTTCTTTTGCGTCGTGCCGAAAGACGAGGGCTAAGTCGATGATGATGCGACGCCAAGCTCTGCGCCCATGCGCACCCCTGGCAACTTCCTTTTTCCTTTCTCTGATCCTGGTATTGCTCTCCACGCTGCCAAGCCTTTTGGCGCAGGCTGAGCCCGCCGCTTCCGGCGCGAGCGCCGCCGCCACCCAAGCTCAAGCGGTCAGCCCCGGCGACATGAACACTGGCGCCCTCCTCCTTCAGTCCGGAGAGGACGGGGCTTTTGTGGAGGCGCCGCGCCTCAACACCGACGTCATCATGACGGTAAACGGCACCATCGCGCGGGTTGCCGTCACCCAGCGCTTCGAGAACCCGTCAGACCGCTGGCTCGAAGGCGTCTATGTCTTTCCGCTGCCCGAGCAGTCCGCCGTCGATGCCCTGCACATGGAGATCGGCTCGCGCGTGATCGAGGGTGAGATCAAGGGCCGCGACGAGGCCAAGCAGGCCTATGAAGCGGCCAAGGACGCGGGCCAGAAGGCAAGCCTCGTCGAGCAAGAGCGCCCCAACATCTTCACCAATTCCGTGGCCAATATCGGTCCGCACGAGTCGATCGTCATCCGCATCGAGTATCAGGAGACGGTGAAGCAGGATGGCGGCGTCTATTCGCTGCGCTTCCCGCTCGTGGTGGCGCCCCGCTATAACCCCGAGCCCAACGACGTGAGCGTGGTCGACTACGGCGTCAAGCAAGGGCCGGTCGATCCGGTGCCTGACCGCGACCGCATCACCCCGCCGGTGCTCGATCCTGCCAAGGCCGGCAAGATCAACCCCGTGTCGATCCAGGTGAAGCTTAATGCGGGATTCGCCCTTGGCGACGTCAAGAGCTCGTTCCATCAGATCACTCTGAACAAGACCGGCGACGAGACCGCGACCTTGAGTCTCGCCCAAGGCACCGTGCCCGCCGACAAGGATTTCGAGCTCATCTGGAGCCCGCAGGTCGCGTCCGTGCCGCAGACCGCGCTCTTCCACGAGACGGTTGGCGCCGAGGACTATCTCCTCGCCATGGTGACGCCGCCGACGCTTGATGGCGCGCCCAAGCTGCTGCCGCGCGAGCTGATCTTCGTCGTCGACAATTCGGGCTCCATGGCCGGCACCTCGATCGTCCAGGCGAAGCAGAGCCTGCTCTTTGCGCTGGATCGCCTCAGGCCCGGCGACAAGTTCAACGTGGTCCGTTTCGACGACACCATGGAGACGCTGTTCGACAAGGCGGTCGACGCCAGTTCCGAGAATCTCGCGATCGCCAAGAATTTCGTATCGCGGCTCGACGCTGCGGGCGGCACCGAGATGCTTCCGGCGCTCCAGGCTGCCCTCAAGGACCCGAGCCCCAATGATACGACGCGGCTTCGCCAAGTGGTGTTCCTCACCGACGGCGCGGTCGGCAACGAGGCGCAGCTCTTCGACGAGATTGCCAAACATGTCGGCCGCTCACGCCTGTTCACCGTCGGCATCGGCTCGGCGCCGAACACGTATTTCATGAAGCGCGCCGCCGAGCTCGGCCGCGGTACCTTCACCGAGATCGGCTCCGAGGAACAGGTGCTCGAGCGCATGAGCGCCCTGTTCACCAAGCTCGAGACACCGGTCATGGTTGGGCTTAAGGCCGCGTGGCCGACGGGGACGAGCGTCGAAGTTTGGCCCGATCCCCTCCCCGATCTCTATGCCGGCGAGCCGGTGGTGCTCTCCGCCAAGGTAAACTCGATGAATGGTGAATTGCACCTGTCCGGCACGTTCGACGGCAAGCCGTGGACGGCGGCCTTGAAGATCTCCGACGCCATCGAAGGCGCGGGCGTCGCCAAGCTTTGGGCGCGCAGCAAGATCGCCTCGCTCGAGGCCAAGCTCTATACCGATCCGAGCGCGACTGGGATCGACAAAGCGATCGAGACGGTGGCGCTCGAGCATCATCTCGTTTCGAGCCAGACGAGCCTCGTCGCCATCGACACGACCAAGTCCCGGCCTGACGGCCAGGGCGTGGCGAGAGTCGACGTGCCGGTCAACCTTCCCGACGGCTGGGTCTACGACAAGGTGTTCGGCGCGCCGGCTTCTGGTGGCGCAATGCAGAAGGCGATGCGGCCAGGCGGCATGAACAACGCCTTGGGCGGCGCGCTGCCGCTGATGCGCGAGGCACTACCGGTGCCGACGGCAAGGCCATCGCATTTCGCCTTCGACGGCGGGGTAGATCCGGGGACACCGGCCGATGTGCTCACGCAGACCGAGACGGCACCGGTCGATCCGAACCCATCGCCGACCGTCGTGCCCTCAGAGCCCGATGCAAGCACCGCGGGGCAGACCTATCCGCTGTTGCCTCTCACCGTCGTACCAAAACCCGACGCGGGCTCTTTGGCCGCGCTGAAGGTGCCGCACGACTTCAACCAACGGCTTGCCATTCTCGCGCTGGTGCTGGGCTTCCTCAGCGCGTTGACCTTCATTTTATGGCGTTACCACCGCCGCGACTATGCCTCCCCGCGGCGGATCGGGAGGAGGATCTGATGTCGAAACGGGGGTCGATGCAGCTCCTCCTCCTCTTCTTCCGCTCGAGCGCAAGGCTCGGGCTGGAGATGGTGGCGGTGATAGGCTTTCTGGTCCTGATCGCCACACTCCAGGCCGGAGACGGGTTACACCTCATGGCGGGAGCGGGGCTTGCCCAGGTCCTCCGCCAGAGCGCCTGGGAGCAGGCCCTCGCCGGCCTCCCGGCGCAGGAGCCCTGGCCTTGGCAGGACACGTCAACCGGAACGAATGTGAAGGTGCCGCGGCTGGTTGGCTTGAGTGCCGCGGTCCTCAAGGACGCAAGTGCGGCCGATGATGAGGCCTCGCCCGGGCCGCAGTTACGGCCAGCGGGCGCAGAGGCGCATCCGTCTCGGACCAAGCTCGGCGATGTGGCGATCGGCGACAGCATTACCGTCACCACCGCCGACGGCTCGTCCCGCCTCTACAAGGTCACCGGGCGGAAGGTCGTCGATCCGCATCTTGAGGAGACCGATGGCGGCCCAAGCGGCGAAAGCGATGCCGATATTGCCCTCGTCACCTGCT
>DASYIU010000108.1:0-2236 GCA_035997285.1 Methyloceanibacter sp.
ACCGTGGGACTCGACGCCGACAACGATCCCATCAAGCCTGATCCGAAACTCGATGCTTCCTTGACCGCCAACGGCTACAATCCGAACGGGAATTCGAACTACTCCCCGGCGTTCCTCAAACGATACACCAAGGCGCAAGCCGATCGCATGAACGACTGGATCGACCAGGCGCTGCGCATGCGCAAGGAAATGGGGGAAGGCAAGTGGCGCTTCCCGGACAATGATTCCGTCATCATTGCCCGCGGCAGCGGCTCGCAGGCGGGCGGGGGATCTGGTGCGAACATCTACAAGCCGGATGTCAACGTTCCCACCCAATGCTGCACGACGCAGCCGGAAAAAGTGCTCGACAACAACGGCAACGTGACGCTGCAGAATTATCAGAGCGTGCGGCTGCCGGACTCGGCCAGCATCCTCGACAACGTGACCTTCGACAGCGGCTCGAAGAACCTGACCGTGACCTCCTTCCTGAGCGCGAACGCCATTCGCGCGAAGGACTCGCTGGATCGCGATCAGGTCGACTGGTGCTCGAGCAACAACTCGACGCCGTGCGCCCTGCAACACGTCTCGGTGCCGATCCTCATCACCGGCATGGGGGCGTATTACTTCTTCCCCGATGGCGAGTCCTACTTCCGCAAATACGCGGCGAGCCAGGACAAGGACTTCCTCATCGCGGCGGGCCTCGTTCACGGCATCACGGCCTGCACGACCTGCCCGGGCGGGCCGTACACGAATGTGCCCACCTTCTACTGGAACTACGTCTACAATTGGATCAGCACCCGGTTCGGAACCTAAGCCGGCGGGTCTTGTGTGATTGGATGGGTCCTCGTCAAACAAATCGGGTTTGGCGGGGACCCATTCGCGTTTTGGGGTGGTGGCGGGAGAGAGTGCGGGTGGCCGCGGTCGACAAACAACACTCGGCTGCGGAAACTTTTGCGCGCCCGAAACGTCTTTCCCATGAGGGGGGCAAATTCGCCAACCTGGAGACCCACCCCATGATCGGCAAAGCACAAATCACGTTGATCTTGCTCGCGCTGGCGACCGCCTCGACGCCCGTGCTGGCGCGAGGCTCGCACTACCGCCACCATCATCATGGCTGGCACGGCTACGGCTATCACGGCTACGGCTATCACGGCTCGTACAACTACGGCGGCCCGCACTATTCGACGGGAGACTACTACAACAACAGCCGCCAGCTGGACGGCACCCGGTAACCGCAAGCAGCGGAGAAACTTTCTGCTCCCGTCGTTGCAACGGCAAGACGGGACAGAAAGAGAAAATCGAAAAGTCTCCCTGCGCAAGTCATTGATCTTTGGCGCTCCCGGGAAGACCCGAAGTTCCGACCTTCGGTTTAGGAAACCGCTCCGCTCTCCAGCTGAGCCACGGACCGGCCGGCGGTCTCACTATCAGAGGTGCAGGGGTGCAGGCGTAATCCACCCCAGGGCGGCGGGCCGCGACCGCTATACCGCCAATCCCTCCGTTCCGCGCCTGCTGGATCGCTCGTCCTACGGTATTTTGCGCCAACGTCGCCAAATTTTGCCCGCGCCAAAGCTCAGCTCTCGCCCCGTTGCAGTCACAAGGCAGTGGCCTGCTCCCGGCTCTCTGAGGACGAGAGGAGGTAGCGATGTCTACGACCGCACCAAGGGACTTCTGGGACAAGATGGGCGACGAACGGCCCGACGAGGCGAAACCAGTTGTTGCGATCCGTCCGCGCGACGATCGGAGTGAGCGCTTGCCGCCACGTCGGCGGCGTCCGCTGCGCGCTCTCTTCCGCTTCCTGCTAGCGGTCGGCATCGGCGTCGGCGGCACCTTGGCGTGGCAGGCCTATGGCGACATGGCGCGGGAGATGGCCGCGGCCGCGTATCCGCAGGAGCTCGGCTGGTTGACGCCGCTCACCCCGCCGGCGAAGCCCGCCGCCGCGACCGCTCCGGCGCCCGCCACTCCCGCCACGGTCGGCTCCGCGGCGCCTGTTGCTAGCCCCGATCAACAGCAACTCGCCGCCGTCTCGCGCAGCCTCGCGGACGTCGGCCGAAAAGTCGAGGAGCTCGCCGCTCAGGTCGCGTCCAGCCAGCAACAGATGGCCGGCGACATCGCGCGCCTACAGGCCTCCGACCAGGACATCGTCGCCAAGCTCGCGGCGCCACCGCCGCGACCGGCGCCGCGACCTGCGCCGCCACACAAGCCCGCGCCGCTTGCGCTCGAGCCCGCCGCTCCGCCAGCAGCACGCTGACAGCGGAAG
>DASYIU010000109.1:0-3087 GCA_035997285.1 Methyloceanibacter sp.
CACGTACTTGAGATTGAAGCCCGCGCTCTTATGGAAGCGCATCGGGACGCAATTTGGCTTTGTCCAATCAACAGCGGCGCCACGAAACCTGTGGCTCATCCACGAGGCAAGGATTCTCTCCTTCGCGGAAGAAAAGAAAGAAAGGTGAGCGGGTCGTTGAGTTGGCGGTCGATTACTCCGTACCGGACGTAAGTGACCTTGTAACCCGCGTCGTTGAAATGCGGGGTGATGAGGAGTTAGCCGTTGTGTATGTCCGCTAACGATACCAACGAGACCCTAAGCCGCCCTCGCCTTCACCGCGGCGCCGTTGAACATCAGCCCGTCTTTGCCGGCGGTGATCTTCACCGTCTCCCCGTCATGCACCTTGCCTTCGAGCAGCATTCCGGCCAGCGGATCTTGCACGAATTTCTGGATGACGCGCTTGAGCGGCCGCGCGCCGTAAGCCGGATCGTAGCCCTTCTTGCCGAGCCATTCCTTGGCCGCCTCGTCGAGCTGGACGGTGATCTTGCGGTCGGCGAGGAGCTTGGCGAGCCGCTGCATCTGGATATCAACGATCCGACCCATATGCTCGCGCTTCAGGCGATGGAACAGGATGATCTCGTCGACGCGGTTGAGGAACTCTGGCCGGAAATGGGCGCGCACGATGGCCATCACCTGCTCGCGCACTTGCTCGCTGTCCTCGCCCTCGGGCTGGTTGACGAGATATTCCGAGCCGAGATTTGAGGTCATGATGATGAGCGTGTTGCGGAAGTCGACGGTGCGGCCCTGGCCGTCGGTCAGCCGGCCGTCGTCGAGCACCTGCAGCAGCACGTTGAACACGTCGGGGTGCGCCTTCTCGATCTCGTCGAACAGGATCACCTGGTAAGGGCGCCGCCGCACGGCTTCCGTGAGCGCGCCGCCCTCTTCATAGCCGACATAGCCGGGCGGGGCGCCGATCAGCCGGGCGACGGAGTGCTTCTCCATATATTCGCTCATGTCGATCCTGATCATGGCGTGCTCGTCGTCGAACAGGAACTCGGCGAGCGCCCGCGACAGCTCGGTCTTGCCGACCCCGGTGGGGCCTAAGAACATGAACGAGCCGAGCGGGCGGTTCGGGTCTTGCAGGCCGGCGCGGCTGCGGCGCACCGCGGTGGAAACGGCTTCGACCGCCTCCTCCTGGCCGACCACGCGCTTGGCGATCTGCGTCTCCATGCGCAGCAGCTTGTCACGCTCGCCCTCCAGCATCTTGTCGACGCGGATACCGGTCCAGCGTGACACCACCTGGGCGATCAGGTCCGGCGTCACCACCTCCTGCGCCATAGCCCCACCTTTGCTCTCCTCCTCCTCCTCGATCTTCTTCAGCCTGGCCTCGAGGTCGGGGATGACGCCGTAAGCGAGCTCGCCTGCCTTGGCGAGGTCGCCGCGCCGCTGCGCCTGGTCGAGCTCGATGCGGGCGGCGTCGAGCTGCCCCTTGATCTTCTGCGCGCTCGCGAGCTTGGCCTTCTCCTCCTGCCAGCGCTGGGCGAGGCCATTCGCCTGCTCCTCGAGATTGGCGAGCTCCTTCTCGAGCTTGGCCAGCCGGTCCTTCGACGCGCTGTCCTTTTCCTTCTTCAGCGCCTCGCGTTCTATTCTGAGCTGCATGATGCGCCGGTCGAGCTCGTCGAGCGCCTCGGGCTTGGAATCGACCTGCATGCGCAGCCGCGCCGCCGCCTCGTCGACCAGGTCGATGGCCTTGTCGGGCAGGAAGCGGTCGGTGATGTAGCGGTTCGACAGCATCGCCGCGGTGACCAGCGCGGCATCGGAGATGCGCACGCCGTGATGCAGCTCGTATTTCTCTTTCAGCCCGCGCAGGATCGAGATGGTGTCCTCGACGCTCGGCTCGGACACGTAGACCGGCTGGAAGCGCCGGGCGAGTGCTGCGTCCTTCTCCACGTTCTTGCGATATTCGTCGAGCGTGGTGGCGCCGACGCAATGCAGCTCGCCGCGGGCGAGCGCAGGCTTGAGCAGGTTAGAGGCGTCCATGGCGCCTTCCGCCTTGCCGGCGCCGACCAGGGTATGCATCTCGTCGATGAACAGGATGATCTTGCCGGCCGCCGACTGGATCTCCGACAGCACCGCCTTCAGCCGCTCCTCGAACTCGCCGCGATATTTGGCCCCGGCGATCAGCGAGCCCATGTCGAGGGAGAGCACCTTCTTGTCTTTGAGGCTCTCCGGCACGTCGCCCTGCACGATGCGATGCGCCAGCCCCTCGACGATGGCCGTCTTGCCGACGCCGGGCTCGCCGATCAGTACCGGATTGTTCTTGGTGCGCCTGGACAGCACCTGGATGGTGCGCCTGATCTCCTCGTCGCGGCCGATCACCGGATCGAGCTGCCCCTTGGCCGCGGCCTCGGTGAAGTCGCGCGTATAGCGCTTCAGCGCGTCGTAAGACTGCTCGGCGCCGGCCGAATCGGCGGTGCGCCCTTTGCGCAGATCGTTGATTGCCGCGTTGAGGCTTTGCGGCGTGACCCCGGCATCGGCGAGGATGCGCGCTGCGTCGCCCTCTTTGGTCATGGCGAGCGCCTGCAGCACGCGCTCCACCGTCACGAAGCTGTCGCCGGCCTTGGTGGCGATCTGCTCGGCCTGGTCGAGCACGCGCGACAGCGCCGGCGTCATATGCGGTTGGGTGGCGCCGCTCCCGCTCACCTTGGGAAGCTTGGCAAGGGTGGCTTCCGTCTTCTGCAGCGCCTCCTTGGCATTGCCGCCGGCGCGGGAAATGAGGCCGCTCACCAGCCCTTCCGGGTCGTCGAGCAGCACCTTCAACAGATGCTCGGGGGTGATCTGCGGGTTCCCGTCGCGCACGGCGATCGTCTGCGCGGCCTGGATGAATCCCTTGAGGCGATCGGAGAGCTTCTCGAAATCCATGGATAAAGGTCCCTCTTGCCAGGCGAAGAGCGAGGATGCGGCGGCAGGCGCGAAAGGCCCTCCACGCGGCGGCGTTGCAGGCTAATAACTCAGGGCTTCTTAACGGACATATAGCGTCCCCGCGAGCCCTCAAAAAGGGGATTGGAAAGCTGTGGAATCACCGCTTGTCCTCCCCTCCCCCCACAAGGGGGGAGCGGGGAGCAA
>DASYIU010000110.1:0-5718 GCA_035997285.1 Methyloceanibacter sp.
CCATGCGCTCGACGGACGCGCGCGCCCGCTCGGCCACATGTTCGGGCACTGTCACCTCCTCTTTGAGGAACACCAGGGACTCGAGGATCTTTGGCAGGGTGATGCGCTTCATATGCGGGCAAAGATTGCAGGGTCGCACGAAGTTCACCTTCGGCGCCTCGACGGCGACGTTGTCGCTCATCGAGCACTCGGTCACGAGCAGCACCTTGCTCGGCTGGTGGTCGTGCACCCATTTGATCATGCCGCTGGTCGAGCCGGTGAAATCGGCCTCGGCGAGCACGTCGGGGGCGCATTCCGGATGCGCGATGATCTTCACGCCGGGGTCTGTCTCGCGATAGGCGCGAAGCTCCTCTCCGCTGAAGCGCTCATGCACCTCGCAATGGCCCTTCCAGGTGATGATCTCGACGCGGGTCTGGGTCTGCACCCATTTGGCGAGATATTCGTCGGGGATGAGGATGACCCGCTTAACCCCAAGCGACTCCACCACGCGTACCGCGTTCGACGAGGTGCAGCAGATGTCGGACTCGGCCTTCACCTCGGCGGAGGTGTTGACATAGGTCACCACCGGCACGCCGGGATAGGCTTCGCGCAGTGCCCGCACGTCGGTGCCGGTGATCGAGGCGGCAAGCGAGCAGCCGGCCCTCGAGTCGGGGATCAACACCAGCTTGTCGGGGCTGAGCAGCTTCGAGGTCTCGGCCATGAAATGCACGCCGCCCTGGACGATGATCTCGGCGTCGGTCTTGGCGGCCTCGCGCGCAAGCTGGAGCGAGTCGCCGACAACGTCGGCGACGCAGTGGAAAATCTCTGGCGTCATGTAGTTGTGCGCCAGTACGACCGCGTTCCGCGACCGCTTAAGGTCGTTGATGGCCTTGATGTAAGGGGCGAAGCCCGGCCACTCGATGGGCGGGATGACGCGGGACACGCGCTCGTAAAGATGCGCGGTCTCGCGCGCCACCTCTGGCGTATAAGCGAGGTCGGGCAGGGGGGTAGGGGGGAACGCCGTTTGCGCTCGCTTCCCGCTAACCGGGGTCCTGCTGTGTACCGTCGTCATCAGTCCATTCCTCTCGCGACTAGTAATGCTCATAGTGAGCATATATGGTCGCTAAAACATCCGGCTGCAAGGCCGGCGCGGAGAGCTATTCTCACTTGGAGTATAGGGGATCGGATGCTCGCATCAAGGGGGCCAGTGGCACCCATTGCCGCGATTGTGAAATGACCTTTGACCCTCCGGCAACGGTTTGGCGCGGGAAGGGCCGTAAAGCCCAAGAAGCAGGCAGATGGTAGTGGCCCTTGCCGCCGTCTCGGATTAACTTAAGGGCCGGGTATGTGGGGTTGTGGGATGCGTGGACGAACTTTGATCGCCGCCCTTGTCGCGGCTGGTCCGGCCTTCCTGTGCGGCGCTTTGACGCCGCTCCAGGCTTCAGCCGAGGACGGTCCGGCCGCAATAACGTCTGCCGGCCCGAACCCGGCGGCGCCTGACACGGCTGCCGCTCAGGCACCGGCGCCGGCCGAAGCCGCCGCGCTGCCGCCAGAGGCCACACCCGTCGTAGCCGGCATCCGCACCAAGCTCGCCGACGCAGCCTTTCGCAAGGACGCCTCTGCCGACGACATCGCCGTGCTGCGAGCCTTCTATAACGAGCGGAGCGACTCACTCTGGATGACGGATATGGGTTTCTCGCAGGAGGCTCTGGCCGCCATCGATGAGGTGATGAAAGCCGACGATTGGGGACTTTCCAGCGCCGACTTCGCGCTGCCGCCCGCGGGCGACCTGCCGGCCTCGGTGGACGCCGCCGCCGCAAGCGAGATCGAGCTCGACCTCGCCATCCTCAAATATGCGCGCTATGCGCGGGGGGGACGCGTCGATCCCACCAAGCTCAGCAAGCTGTACGGCGTTGCCCCGAGCCTGCGCGATCCGAAGACGGTGCTGGTCGAGATCGCAAGCGCCGAAGCCCCGGATGCCTATCTTCGCTCGCTGCATCCGAAGCACGAGCAATTCCAGCGCCTGCATCAGGCGCTCGTGAACGCCCGCGCCGAGGCCGGCGGTAAGGCGCCCAATGCGCAGCGGATCATCGTCAATATGGAACGCTGGCGCTGGATGCCCGAGGATCTCGGGTCGCTCTATGTATGGCTCAACGTTCCGGCGTTCACGGTTTATGTCGTCAAGGAAGGGAAGCCGATCTACACGGACAAGGTCGTCGTCGGAGAGCTGAAATATGCGACGCCGATGTTCTCGGCCGACCTAAAGTCGGTCGTGTTCAATCCGGAATGGACGGTGCCGCCGACCATCGTCAGGGAGAACCTGCTGCCGAGCTTGCGCGGAGGCGGCGGCTTCTTCGGCCGCAACACGGCGATCCTCGATCAGCATGAGCTCAAGGTGAACTATAACGGCAAGCGCGTCGATCCGAGCAGCATCGACTGGAACAGCGTCAATATGGGCGCCATCAGCTTCGTGCAGGCGCCAGGGCCGAACAACGTGCTCGGCAAGGTCAAGTTCGTCTACCCGAACCCCTATTCGGTCTATATGCACGACACGATCAAGCAGGGCCTGTTCGACACGGACATGCGGGCCGAGGGGCATAATTGCCCGCGCGTGTTGAAGCCCGGCAAAATCGCCGCCGTCATCCTCGCCGCGGACCAGAACATGCCGCAGGCGCAGATCGATAAGCTGCTCGCCGAGGGCTATAACAGCGCGATCAACGTGCAGCACCAGATCCCGGTGCACACCACCTACTTCACCGCCATGGTGGACGAGGAAGGTAAGGTCCAGACCTTCGGCGACGTCTATAAGCTCGACGCCGTGGTGGGCGCGGCGATCCTCGGCAAGGGACACCAATCGGAGGCCGTCGCCGATAACGCTCAGGCCAAAGCCAAGCCGCGAGCAGGCGCAACAGCCACCGGGGCGCCGGGCGCGTCCGGCGGCATCGCCGACTCCACCCCCTGATCTTTGCCGATTTCCGAGAGAGTCTCGGCGTCTAATCCCGCTATTGCTGAAGCGTAAGTTGAAGGGTGAGCAGCCTTGCGCGATAGTCGGGAATTCTGATTCGCCGGGTAGAAGCAAGAATGACAAAGCCCGTCGCGTTCAAGAACCGCGCCTTAATTTCCTATAGTCATGCCGACACGAACGCAGCCAAATGGCTGCATCGCGTGACGCTTGCCGACCGGCTGGCCAAGGCCGACCCAGGTTATGAGGGCTGGCAGCGGGACCTCGCCGTTGGCCATGCCAAGGTGGCGACCGTTTTGGCTGCAAGGCTCGTCGGCTGGCGCACTCGCCGCCTTTCGGGAGGGGCGCGACATCATCGCCAGGTTGCGGGAGAAATCCCAGGATGATGCTCAACTCGGCAAAGATCTGACCGACTTCGATGCCGAGATCGCGAAGTTGGAGTCGGCGCACGCCCCCGCGCGGGCAGTGGAATTGGTACATCCGGCTGAATAATCATGGGCCTGGATGCGTTCTTTTGCTAGGTTCAGGTGCCGAGCCTGAGCCTGCTCGGCATGGAAGGAGCCTCCCGGTGCAGTCGCTATTCACCGTCGGAATCAGCGTTGAAGGGAAGGGCGACCGGCTTGTGGTCAGGGCCGAGGACGCGCTGATCGCGGCGCTGAAGGTCAAGGCCGAGCGGCCCGAGGCCACCATCACCTATGTGCGCCGCCTCAACCGGCGCGGCGACGCGCGCCATCCCCCGCATCGGCTCGCCGAAACCCGCAATTAGCGGGGCCCCGCGGGGGTCCCCCGCATTGCGCCTTGCAAAAGCCACTGTCTCGGACTATACATCAGCATCGAGATTTGGCCGGACGACATGGCCGTATCGCCTTCGCTGATTGCCAGGCGCACGTTCAGACCCTCCCAAACATCGACGAACCAAGCTTCTGACCCCGCCATCGCTCGGTCTCGAGCTTAAATGCACTGACTTCAGCAAAAGGACGACCCCGAATGACTACGGGTACTGTGAAATTCTATAACGAGCAAAAAGGTTTCGGCTTCATCCAGCCGGACGACGGCGGCAAGGACGTGTTCGTCCATGCAACGGCGCTAGAGCGCGCCGGCATGCGCTCGCTGGTCGAGGGCCAGAAGGTAACGTTCGATACCGCCCAAGACAGCCGCAGCGGCAAGACTGCCGTGAACAACATCAAGGCTGCCTAGTCCCTAACCGGACAAACGCAGCTCTTGTTGAATTTAAAGCCGCCTCCTTCGGGGGGCGGCTTGTTGGTTTTCAGGGGCTTGTTAGTTTCAGGGGGCTTTTTAGTCTCAGGGGGCGCTGCTGGTCCGCCGGTCGCCTGAGGTGGGGATCAGCCACACCGTGATGGCGTCCTCGATCTCGTCTGCCTCGGCAACCTCGTCGCTCAATTTGCTCCAGATGGTTGCTTCGGCGGAGGTCGCTTGGCGAGCGACGATTTGCGCCTGCCCATTCCAAATACGCCGGCCGTCACTATGAACGGTTTCGAGCGCATGGCGCATGACGGCATGGACGTCGAGCCAGGCTTGCGCGCAGACGACATCGTCCGCGCGAAAGGCGAAGATCGCCCGCCCATCAATCTCTGCGACGTAGGTTTGCATGGATCTCCTAATGCCCGCCGCGCAGCCTATGCGCGCCGCTCGCTCTTTGGCTTGGCTGAGGACGGCACGGCTCGCGCCAGGGGATAGTCGGAGCTGTCATACAAGCGTCGAATCCCGCCGCCGTCAAATCTCTCCTCGTCGACCTCGAGATAGGTCCCCAACAGGTGCTGGGCGGGAAGCTCCTCGATAGCGTAACGGACCGCCTCTGCGGCCTTTGCAAATCTCTTATAGGTGACGCGGCGCGCGCTCGTCTTCCAGCTCCTGGCCGGGAACAGCTCGGCTTCTGCCGTGTAATCGAATGTGGACATGGACTTGGTACCTTCAGTGGCGTGTTCCGCAGGCCCGCGGCAATGGGTGGAAGACCCTACCAAAAACGGCCTCCGTCATCGTGAAAAAGCCAGCAATAGACTGGCGTCGTTGCAGCAGACTGGCGGCTTGGCGCAGCCGAAAAGCTGCGCAAGCTGTATTTTGCCAGCTGCTCCAAAATGCGAGAAAATAGAGCCTGGACGAGGCTCCCACGAACCTCCCACTATATTTAGGGCTGAAAGTGGCAAAAAACCAGGGACCGCTCTGAATTAATTTCAAGAATTCCCGGCGTCATCGGCGACCGCCAGCGATAAATCTTGGTACTAGCTCTTGAGCCGGTAGCCGGTCTTGAAGATCCACGCCACGACGGCAAGGCAGATGGCGAGGAACAGGCCAATCATGGCGAGGCTGGTGGCTGGGCTCACGTCGGCGATGTTGAAGAAGCTCCAGCGGAAGCCGCTGATGAGATAGACCACCGGATTGAACAGCGTCACGCCCCGCCAGAATGGCGGCAGAACGTTGATCGAATAAAAGGTGCCGCCGAGAAAGGTCAGCGGCGTGATGATGAGGAGCGGCACGAGCTGCAGCTTCTCGAAGCCGTCGGCCCAGATGCCGATGATGAAGCCGAGCAGGCTGAAGGTCACCGCGGTGAGGAGCAGCAGGACGAGCATCCACACCGGGTGCGCGATGCGCAGCGGCACGAAGAACGCCGCGGTGAGCAGGATCACCAGGCCGAGGATGATCGATTTCGTCGCCGCGGCGCCGACGTAGCCGATCACGATCTCGAAGGCCGAGATGGGTGCCGACAGGAGCTCGTAGATGGTGCCGGTGAAGCGCGGGAAGTAGATGCCGAAAGAGGC
>DASYIU010000111.1:0-4186 GCA_035997285.1 Methyloceanibacter sp.
AGCTAGCCAAGATGCAGCTCGAGACCGCCTACGGCATGATCGGTCAACAGCTTTGCCCTAAAGGGCCGCGTCGACAATATGAAGATCGGCGCGGTGTTGCGCGAGCTGAAAACGAGCTACCCGGTCAGCGGCTCGCTCCAGGTCGGCTACGACCTTTCGGGCGGCGGCAATGCGTTTGCCCAGGTCCCGCGGTCGCTCGACGGCAGCCTGTCGGTCTCGCTCCGCAACGGCTGGCTCGGCACGAGCCTGCTCGATCTGGCGGGCCTCTCTCTGCCGGCTTGGTTGTTGACGCGGACACCCGGCGGCAATCAGGCGAATTTGGTGTGCATGGTGGCGCCGTTCACTTTCGTTCAAGGCAGGGCGACGACAAGCGGGTTCGTGCTCGAGACCGATGACGTTCAGGTGGTCGGCGTCGGCTTCATTGACTTCCGGCAGAGCGAGGTGAATCTCCAGTTCAAGCCAAAGGCGCTCCGCAAGCAGTTCATCAAGATCGCGCAGCCCTTCGCCATCAGGGGCCCGCTCGCGCAGCCGCAGCTCCGTCTGACCGGCGCCCCGGTGGCCGGCGCCGTGGTCGAGGTGCTCGCCTTCCGTTCAATCTGCTCGGCCCGATTCTTCAACCTGGAAACGGCCAGCCGGGGCGCGCGCCCTGCCGCGTGATCCAGACATCACGGACCGCCGGCGGGCCGCTCAATCTGCCGCTCGGCGGCAAACAGCCCATTTTGAATGGACCGTTGCTCGGACCCTCGTCGCCCTTGCGGGCGCCGCTCGGCATTTTGAAGCAGCCGCTGTTCGACGGCTCTCGCGCTAGGACGGGAGGCCTGCGCTCAAACCTCGACCAGGACCTTAAAGCCGCCATAGATCATGCGCTTGGCGTCGAACGGCATCGCCTTCCCGTCCATCATCTCGGCGAGCCGCTTGTCCTTCATGACTCTGGCATTGACGCGGTCGCGATGGGCGCGCGACTTGTAGGTGATCCAGGAGAAAACCACCGTCTCGTTGGGCTTGAGCTTGACGCTGCGCGGGAAGGACGTGAGCTTTCCCACCTTGACATCATCGGCGATGCATTCGCGAAACTCGAGCGCGCCGTGCTCGCGCCAGATCTTGCCAGCCTTCCGCGCCATGCGCCGATAAACGTCCAGGCTCTTCTTCGGCACCGGCACCACGAATCCATCGACATAGGCCATCTCAGATCCTCCTAGGGTGTTGCATTTAGGCGGTTGCGGCCTCGCGGCTTAGCGAAGCCTCGAGCTGGTCGAGCAGCCAGCGCGTCCCCCGCTCGCGGCTGCCGGCATCGTCGTAGCCGTCGAGAAAGGCACCCTGCTCGGTGATGATGAGAAGCGTGCCGGCGCCGGCTGGCTTAAACTCCACCGTCGCCAGAGAGACCGAGATGCGCGTCTCGTCGAGATGCATGTCATAGGTGTAGATGATGCGCTCGTTCGGCACGATGTCCTGGTAGAGGGCGTCGAAGCTGTGCACCCTGCCGCCCTTAGGGCCGCCGCTGAGGCGCTAGCGCCCGCCGACCCGGAAATCGAATTCGTGGCGCTTCTTCTCCCACTCCGCGGGGCCTTCGAAGTGCCTTGGCGGCACGATCGGCAAAGGCGTTGAACACGCGCGCGGGCGGAGCCTCGAAGCGATGACGAAGGTGGCGTGGGTTGCCGAGCGTTTGGACATGACAGTCTCCTATATCGGGAAGAGTGCGCGGTATGGCTCCGCTTCCTTGACCGCCCGGGCGAAGGACGGGCGCTGCATCAGGCGATCCAGATATGACGCGGCGCTCTTGTGGGCGTCGCCCAAGGGCATCACCAGGTTGGCGTAGTACAAAGCCGGCGCGGCGGCGCAGTCGGCCATGCTGAAGGCATCGCCCATGGCCCAACGCTTCGTTGCCATCTCCTGGTCGATCATGCCGTAGGCGGTCTCGAGCTGCATCTTGGCTAGCTCGACACCGTGGGGATCGGTCTTTCCGGCTGGACGTAATCTGTTGCCAACGAGCTTCTGCATCGGCACCTGCACGTAAAGGTCATAGAAGCGATCGCGCATGCGCGTCTGCCGCGCCAAGTCCGCATCTGCGGGTACGAGTTGCGTTTTGCCCGGATAGTGCTGGCCCAAATACTCAATGATGATGCTCGACTCGGGGATGGTTCGATCCTTCGCCTCGTCACGCAGCACGGGGAACTTGCCGATCGGCCAAATCTTCTTGAACTCCGCGGCGGACGTCGCATTGGCGAGATCGACAATGTGCGGCTCGAAGGGCGTGTCGTTTTCGTAGAAAGCGATGAGCACCTTTTGGCAGAAGGACGAGAAGGGATGGAAATAGAGCTTGAGAGTCATGCGGGAGAACTCACTTTCGCTGGCGCATAGGTCTACGCGTTGGCCACGAGGACTTCGAGGCGGTCGAGGCTTTGGTTCCAGCCTTGCTCCATGCCGGTTTTGAGAAAGGCGTCGCGAAGTGCGACCGACTCGAAGCGCGTCGTTATGGTGAGCTTGGTCTTGCCGTCGCCGGCGTCCTCGAAGATCACCGTACATAGTGAGTTGAACGGCGGCTTTGGCTTCGACTTGTCACGGTGCGGATCAATCGTGTCGTGCCAATGGTCGGGATGCTCGGAGAGGTCCATGGTCATGACCAGGCGCTCGGGCGCGACCACCTCGCGGTAGATGCCCTTGATTGGATAATCGACGCCGTCGGGAGAGCGCATCACGATGCGATAGGCCCCGCCCGGCCGCACATTCATCTGGCAGACCGGGTTGGTGAAGGTCTTGGGGCCCCACCACAGCGCCAGCTCTCTGGGATCGGTCCACGCCGTCCACACGCGCATCCGCGGCGCCTTGATGATGCGGGCGATGGTGACCTCAGGCGCCGCGGGCGAGGGGGCTTCGGCTGTGGCTGTCATTCGAGCGACTCCTGACGATGTTTCGTGTCTGCCATCCGCGGCTACTTCTCGGCGAGCGCCTTCAAATTGGCGAGGCCGGCCTCGAAGTCGGTGCCGACCATCTTGTCCATGTTGATGAACACCTGCATCACCTTGGAGATGAAGTGGGCTGGTCCCTGCATGGCCCAGGTGACGGTGGTGGAGTCGCCTTGTGGCGTAAGCGTGAACGTGACCGTGTTGTGCGCTTCGAACGGTTTGACGAAATCGAGAGCGAGCGTGACGTTTGACGGGGGCGTGGACCCCGTGATCTCCATGCGACCCTGGCCCACATTCTTGTCGCCGTCCCACTCATAGATGGCGCCCTTGCCGCTGGGGGGCCCGCTGAAGGTCCGCTTCATCGCGCGGTCCTTTTTCTCGTAGGGCGACCATGCGCTCCAACTCTGGAAGTCGTTGATAAGCGGGAAAATTTTCTCCGGGGGCGCCTTGATGCTCGTCGTGCGCTCGACCCGAAACGTGGCGGGCTTGGTCAGGGCGAGGATGACAACAACGGCGATGAGAATGGCGAGCAGGCCTACGACGATGAGGGCGATCATGACGGTCTCCGGCTAGGACGGGGCGCGCGAGAAGACATCATCGCGCCTTCTCGCAGACGATCATCCAGGGCGTGCCGAATCTATCGACCAGCATCCCGAACTTTATGGCAAAGAAGGTTTCGCCGAGCGGCATGCGCACCGTCCCCTTCTCGGCGAGCGCATTGAAGACGCGTTCGGCCTCTGCCGGCTCCTTGACGTTGAGCGTGACCGAAAAACCCTGCATCGGCTGATAGCGGTCGGGCGGGGCGTCCGAACCCATCAAGACCATACCGTTGCCGACGAGACGGGCATGAATGATTTTCTTGCGCCATTCGGGCGGCACGTTCTCTGCCGCCGGCGTGCCGTCGTGCGGGATCATGGCGACGATCTCGCCACCGAGAATCTTCTGGTAGGCCTTGAAGGCCTCCTCGCATTTGCCGTTGAACATCAAATAGGGATTGACTTGCATGATGTACTCCTTGGGTGCGTCGGGTTCCTCGCCGGAGCAAATGAACCTCAGGCTTTGGCGAAATAATCGGCGAGCCGGTCGAACGTTCCGGTCCAGCCCTGCCGCATCGACTCGCGGCCTTCTTCGAACGTCTTGCGCTCCACCTCGGTTGCCTCGTAGGGCGACCAGCGAACGGTAATGCTGGTCTTTCCGTCCTTTTCGGCGAAGGTGACCGTCGAGAGAATCGTCAGCGGCCAGTCCTGATGCATCGGATGCCGTGTCACCCCGCCCATCTCGTC
>DASYIU010000112.1:0-13171 GCA_035997285.1 Methyloceanibacter sp.
AAGGACCCGAGCCTCGTGCTCGGCAGGGACCACGACACCGCCGCCTCGCCCAAACGCGAGATGACGGCATTTGAGCTTGGCCGCTATCTCGACTATTCCAGCGAGATGCTGTCGCTTGCCGGCAGGGTCGCCGCCCTCTACGCCCAAGATCTCGACGATCCCGTCGTGGTCGGGGCCGTCAACGATATCGAGATGCTCGCCACCAATCTCAGTCGCAAGATCTGGCAGAAAATCGCCATCCTGCAGTCGGCGGTGCTTGAGCAAATGCAGGTAAAGGCTTTGACCGAATGAGCGCCCTCGGCGACAAGGCGGTGGCGCTCGCCCAGGGCCTGATTCGCTGCGCGAGCGTGACGCCCGCTGACGCGGGCGCGCTTGACGTGCTCGTCCAGGCGCTGAAGCCCGCGCGCTTCGCGTGCGAGCGCCTCACCTTCACCCAAGAGGGAACGCCGCCGGTCGACAATCTCTTTGCCCGGGTCGGCGAAGGCCCTCCGCACCTTTGCTTCGCGGGACATAGCGACGTCGTGCCGCCGGGCGATACCAAGTTGTGGCGCCATCCGCCGTTTGCCGCGGAGATCGCCTGCGGCCTCCTTTACGGCAGGGGCGCCGCCGACATGAAAGGGGCGATCGCCTGCTTCGCCGTGGCGACCATCGACTACGCCAAAGCGAGGGGCCGCGAGCTCGACGGCTCGATCAGCCTGCTCATCACCGGCGACGAGGAAGGCCCTGCCGTCAACGGCACGCGCAAGGTGCTCGTCTGGATGAAGGAAAAAGGCGAGCGCCCGGATCACTGCCTGGTCGGGGAGCCTACCAACGCCAAGCGTCTCGGCGAGGCGATCAAAATCGGACGGCGCGGCAGCCTGAACGGCAGGCTGAAGGTGAGCGGCGTGCAAGGCCACGTCGCCTATCCGCATTTTGCTTGCAACCCGGTGAAGGGCGTCATCCAGATTCTCGCGCGCCTCTACGACGCCCCGCTCGATTACGGCAGCGCGCATTTCTCGCCGTCAAATCTCGAAGTGACCAGCATCGATGTCGGCAACCCGACCGTGAATGTGATCCCGGCGGAAGCAACCGCTAGGTTCAACATCCGCTACAACGACCGGCACCAGGCCGATTCGCTGATCGCCTTGCTGCGCGACCAGGCCACGCTGGCGCTATCCGGCAGCGAGCTTTCCTACACGCTCGATTTCGAGCCGCCGAGCCACACCTTCCTCACCGAGCCGGGCCCGCTCGATGCGCTTCTCAGCGAGGCGGTGCACGAGATCACCGGGCTCACGCCCTCGCTGGAAACCGGTGGCGGCACCTCCGACGCCCGCTTCATCAAGGATTATTGCCCGGTCGTAGAGTTCGGGCTGTTGACCGCGACGATCCACAAGGCCGACGAGCACGTGGCCATCGCCGACCTCGAGCAGCTCACCGCCATCTATCGCCGCTTCATCGAGCTTTATTTCGAGACGTTCGGGGGCGCCGGTGCCGGGTGATCCCCGGCCGATCGGGGTCTTCGACTCCGGCATGGGCGGGCTTACGGTGCTGCGCGCGCTGCTGGCGCGGCTGCCGCTCGAACGCTTCGTCTATCTCGGCGACACCGCGCGGCTCCCCTACGGCACCAAGAGCGCCGAGACGGTGCAGGCCTACGCCCTGCAGGCGACGCGCCTCCTCGTTTCCGAGGGGGTGAAGATTGTGGTGGTCGCCTGCAATACGGCGTCGGCCGTGGCAGTCGGTCCGCTGACGGAGGCGCTCACGCCGGTACCGGTGATCGGCGTGATCGAGCCCGGCGCGCGAGCCGGCGTCGCCGCCACCCGCAACAACTATATCGCCGTGATCGCGACCGAAGGCACGGTGAAGGGCGGGGCTTACGCGCGCGCCATCGCGGCGCTGCGCGGCGATATCAGGATCGTGCAGCAGCCCTGCCAGGTGTTCGTGGCGCTCGCCGAGGAAGGCTGGACCGACACGCGCGCCACCCATGAAGCGGCCGATCATTATCTCGGGCCGCTGTTCAGGGGCCCCTCGCCGCCCGACACGCTGGTGCTTGGCTGCACCCATTTCCCGGTGCTTGCCGGCGCCATCAGGGCGATCATCGGCAGCTCCGTGGCGCTGGTGGACTCGGCCGAGACCACGGCCTTGGCGGTGGCGGAGGCGCTTGAGGGCGAGGGGCTTGGCAGCGCCGGCGACACCGGCGGCGCCGGGGCCACGCGTTTCTTCGCCACCGATTCGCCCGAACGCTTCTCGCGGGTGGGCGAGATTTTCCTCGGACGCCCGATCGACGCTCTATCGGTCGAACTCGTGGATTTGCGCGCGCTGTAGCCTAGAGCGTCGGCGGGGGTTCTGAATCCGGCAATGCGGCAGAGTCGTCAGTCGGGTCGAGCGTCTCGAGTTTCGGCAGCGGCTTGTCCGCCGCAGCGCTCACCTCTCGCAGGAGGCTCCTCAGCCACCCCCGCCCGAGTAGGATGAGAACGGCCAGGCCATAGATGAAGCTGCCAAGCACGAAGAGGAGCGCGAGCGTGGTCTCCTCGCGGAAAGTCGGCATTCCCGATAGCGCGCGCTCAAGCCCGTAGCTGCCGGCGAACAGTGCCGCGCCAAGCAAGCCGCCGGAGAAGATGAGCTTGGCCACCGGCTTGCCGATGGCAGCCCCCGATACGAGAAAGCCTTGGCGCCGGGCGAACAGCGCGAGCAGGCTGAGATTGATCCAGGCGCCGACGCTGGTGGCAAGCGCGAGCCCCACCTGCGCGAACGATCCAAAGTAAGCAAGGGCGAGTTTGAGCGCGACGTTCACGGCCATGGCAAGCAGCGCCGCCTTGACCGGGGTCGCCGTGTCTCCGCGGGCATAGAAGGGCGCGGTGAAGCTCCTAAGCAGAACGAAGGGGAGGAGCCCGATCGAGTAGGCGGCGAGCGTCATGCCGGCGGCGGCGGCGTCAGCCGTGGTGAACGCACCGCGGGCGAACAGCGCGCGCATGATGAGATCGGGGATGGCGATGGAGGCGGCGGCGCAAGGGACGGTGAGGAGGAGCGCAAGCTGGATGCCGCGGGCCTGCGCCGATGCTGCCCCCTTCTCGTCGCCGGCGGCGAGCCGGCGCGACATCTCCGGCAAGAGCACGGTGCCGACGGCAATGCCGACCACGCCGATGGGGAGCTGATTGATGCGGTCGGCGTAATAAAGCGCGGACAGCGCGCCGGTCGGCAGGAACGATGCGATCAACGTATCGGCGAAGAGCGCAAGCTGGACTCCTCCCGCCCCGATGATGGCTGGGCCCAAGGCCCTGAGGAATTCGCGCGTGGGCTCGTCGAGACGCGGCATGCGGACCCTGACGCCGATCCCATGCTTCTCGGCGTCGATGCCGACGAGCAGCACCTGGGCGACGCCGGCAAGAAGCACGCCCCAGGCGGCAGCGTAGCCCGCATTGGGGAACCAATGAGCGACGAGGAGGGTCGCGACCATGCAGACATTGAGCAGGATCGGGGCGCCGGCCGCGGCAGCGAAGCGGCCATTGGCATTGAGCTCGCCTGAGATCATCGTCTGCATCGACACGAACAGCAGCGAGGGGAAGGTGATGCGGGTCAGCGTGACGGCGAGGTTATAGCGCTCAGGGTCGTCGGAGAGGCCGGGAGCGAGCAGCCCGACAACCCAGGGCGTGAAGAGAAGAGCCAGCGCGAGCAGAACGATATTGATGAGAAGCAGCGCCGCGGCGATGCGGTCGGCGAAGAGGCGCGCCGCTTTCGATCCATCCTGCTCGAGGGTGCGGGCATAGGCGGGCACGAAGGCCGCGTTGAAGGCCCCTTCGGCGAGGATGGCGCGGAAATGGTTGGGCAGCCTGAAGGCGATGAAGAAGGCGTCGGCCATGGGACCGGCGCCGAGCACCGCCGCCATGACCACGTCGCGGAAGAAGCCGGTAAGGCGCGAGACGAGCGTCAGCCCGCCGACGGTGGCGATGCGCCTGATCATGGGCGCCCGGAGGGGCGAACGCTGATCTGCTGCACTTAACCCCTCCCCCGACCCGCTCCCGGCAAGGCAGGAGAGGGAATTTGTGGCGGCCCGATGAAGCAAGCTCGTAGCCCAGGGAGCACGAGGTGTCTACGTGGCCGCTTGGGTCCCTTTCGACGGCGGGTGGAGCGCTCTCAGTAGTCCACCTTTACGAGGTAGAGGCCGTAAGGGGGGGCCACGGGACCGCAGGCGCTCCGGTCGCGCGCGGCAAGCGCCCGCTCCAGATCGGCCGCCTCCCATTTGCCCTCGCCGACAAGCTTCAACGAGCCGACCATGGAGCGCACCTGATTGTGCAGGAAGGAGCGCGCCGACGCCTCGATCCTGATCTCCTCCCCCGTTCGCGCGACCACGAGACGGTCGAGGGTCTTGAGCGGTGAAGCCGCCTGGCACTCGGCCGAGCGGAAGGTGGAGAAGTCGTGGTTGCCGACGAAGACTTGCGCGGCGTGGTGCATCGCCTCGGCAGCGAGAGGCCGGAACACGCCCCAAGCGCGGTCGCGGTCGAGCGCCAGCGGGCTGCGGCGATTGACGATACGATAGAGATAGTGGCGGGCGGCGGCCGAGAAGCGCGCGTCAAAATCCGCGGCCGCTTTCTCGCAGGCGAGCACGCTCACCGGGTCTGGCCTGAGCTGCGCATTGAGAGCGTCACGCACCTTATCGCATGCCCAGTCCTTGCCGAGGTCCATATGGGCCACCTGCCCGAACGCATGCACGCCCGCATCGGTGCGGCCTGCCCCGCGCGGGACCACCTCCTCGCCGGAGAAGGCCTTGATGGCGGCAGCGAGACGGCCCTGCACCGAAGGGCCGTTCTCCTGCAGCTGCCAGCCGACGAAGGGCGTGCCGTCATATTCGAGGGTGAGCTTGTAGCGGGGCATGGCGCTTAGCTGAGGGCCGCGCTCGCGCTGAGCTTTACGCCGCGCAGGAACTCATCCGCGGACATCGGCCGCTTGCCGGCGCGCTGGACTAGGCTGAGGCGCACCGCGCCATCGCCACAGGCAACCGTCAAATGCTCATCGAGCAGGGCGCCAGGCGCGCCAGAGCCTTGGGCCGGCGTCGCGCGCAAGACCTTGATGCGCTCGCGCTTGCCGTTCAGCACGATCTCGAACCAGGCGCCGGGATGAGGGACGAGTCCGCGGATATGATTGTGCACCTCGCGGGCCGACCGCGACCAGTCGATGCGGGCCTCGCTCGTATCGATCTTCTCGGCGTAAGTGACGCCTGCGCTTGGTTGCGGGCGGCAACCGAGGCGGCCACGCTCGAGCGCCTCGAGGGCTTCGACCGTGAGCCGCGCGCCAAGGTCAGAGAGCGCGTCATGCAGCTCCCCTGCCGTCATGTCGGCGCCAATGGGGATGCGGCTCTCGAGGCAGACGGCTCCGGTGTCGAGCCCCTCGTCCACGCGCATGATCGTGACCCCCGTCTCGGTGTCGCCGGCCATGACTGCGCGCTGGATCGGCGCCGCGCCGCGCCAGCGCGGCAGACGCGAGGCGTGCAGATTGAAGGCGCCGTGGCGCGTGCCGGCAAGGATCGGCTTGGGCAGGATCAGCCCATAGGCCACGACGATCGCTGCGTCGGCGCCGAAGGCTGGGAAGCAGTCCTGCTCCTCGGGGCTTTTCAGCCGCTCGGGCGTGAGCACGGGGAGGCCCGCCTGCTCGGCAACTTCATGCACCGCCGATTTCCGCGGCGCCATGCCCCTCCCCGCCGGGCGCGGGGCTCGCGTGTAGACCGCCACGACCTCATGACCGGCCTCGAGGATCGCGCGAAGCGTCGGCACGGCAAAGTCCGGCGTGCCCATGAAGATGATGCGCATCGGCGGCGTCTCGTCTCACATTGGCAGCGGCGCCAATGGGGTAAACTACTGCAATGACAAGACAGCAGGTCAAAGAAATCCTCGACCGCGTGTTGACCTGGCCACCGGAGCGTCAGGCAGACCTTGCAGAAGTCGCGCGACTCATGGAGGCGCAGGACAAGAGCGGGGTCCGGGACAAGCCCGGCCATGACAAGTCCTGCGTTCGAGAGAACTGATATTGGGGCTAAAGCGCGTCGGCGCGCTTGGCCTTGGTGAACTTCTTCACGATCATGTCGCGCTTCAGCCGCGACAGATAGTCGATGAAAAGGACGCCGTTCAGATGGTCGATTTCGTGCTGGACGAGGGTTGACCAGATGCCCTCAAGCTCCATCTCCTGCTTCTTGCCTTCGCGGTCGATGTAGCTCACGCGGGTCTTCGCCGGCCGCTCGATCTCGGCGGTGATCTCGGGGATGGAGAGGCAGCCTTCCTCATGGGTCCGCATCTCCGCAGAGCGCGCGAGGATCTCAGGGTTGACCATGATCACCGGGTTCTTCGGCGCCTCGTCCTTGGCAGGGTCCATGATGATGAGCCGCCGCAAGATGCCGACCTGCGGCGCGGCGAGACCGATGCCCGGGGCGTCGTACATGGTCGCCAGCATGTCGTTCATGAGCCGGCGCAGGTCGGCATCGACGCGCTCGATCAGCTTGGCCCGCTTGCGCAGGATCGGATCGGGAAGCTTGTGGATGGAACGGACGGCCATTGGAGCCGCTGAGATAGGGTTGCAGCACCTCATGGTCAACAAGCACCGGCTTTTGCGGGCAATGTTCTCGTTTTGGTCTAAAAGAACGAATCGGGCTATACGTTCTCCCCATGGCCCTCGACGCCATAACGGTGGGGAGCATCACGCTCGAACCCATCCTCATTTTGCTTGCGCTTGCAAGCCTCGCCGTCATTGCGCTCATCGTGCTCGCCACCACGCTGGTCGTGCATATGAGCCGGCGGCGGCGCGAGACACAGGTCCAGTCAGGCGAGCTCGCCGAGCTCAAAGGGCGCTTGCAGACCTTCGCCGAGATCAGCGTGGCGCGCCAAGGCGACATCGCGCGGGCCGTCAACGAGCGGCTCGACCGCATGACCCACCGCGTCGGCTCTGACCTCAACGAGACGGCGCGCAAGACCACCGACTCGATCGCCAAGCTCAACGAGCGGCTGGCCGTGATCGACACGGCGCAGAAGAACCTGACCGATCTCTCCACCAACATGGTGAGCTTGCAGGAGATCCTCGCCAACAAGCAGGCGCGCGGCGCCTTCGGCCAGATGCGCATGGAGACCATCGTCAAGGATGGCCTGCCTAAGGGCGCCTACTCATTTCAGCCGACGCTCTCCAACGGCAAGCGGCCCGACTGCCTCCTGCATATGCCGAACGCAGGCGCGGGCGTGGTGATCGACGCCAAATTTCCGCTCGAAGGCTTCGAGGCGTTCCGCACCGCGCGCCGCGACGAGGAGAAGAAGGAGGCGTCGCGGCGCGTGCGCGTCGACGTCGGACGCCATGTGGACAGCATCGCCGAGCGCTACTTCATCGCCGGCGAGACCCAGGACACCGCCATCCTATTCGTGCCGTCTGAGTCGATCTACGCCGACCTCGCCGAGCATTTCTCCGACCTCGTGCAGAAGGCGCACCGCGCCCGCATCGTGATCTGCGCTCCCAACATGCTGATGCTGGCGGTGCAGACCATGCAGGCGATCCTGAAGGACGTGAAGATGCGCGAGCAGGCGCATCTCATCCAGGGCGAGGTGCAGAAACTGATGGACGACATGGGGCGCTTCCGCGAGCGCGTGCTCGACCTGCAGCGCCATTTCGGCCAGGCCAATGCCGATATCGAGAAGATCCTCACCTCGTCGGAGCGGATCGCCGCGCGCGGGCACAAGATTGAGACCTTGGACTTCGCGGACGCCGAGGGAGCCGAGATTGAGCATCAGAGCAACGGCGCGGACGCTGCATCCCCCTCACCCCCGCCTTCTCCCCAACGAGGAGAGGGAGTAGACCAGCGCCGCAACGGGGGCGCTCGCGTCGTGCGCCAGCCCGACCTGCTTGCCGGCGAGTAGCGATGCTGGACCAGGTCCTTGTCGGCGGCGCAGCGAGCCTGGTGAACCTCATCATCCACGCCGTGCTGCTCGGGGTCGTGGTCAGGACCGTGCAAAACTTGCGGCTCCACGATTCGGTGGTGCCGGAATTCCTTCGCCATACGGCGATCATCGTGGCGACCGGCGCGCTGCTCGTTGCCGGGCACTTCGCCGAGGTCGTGGTGTGGGCCGTCACCTATGACCTGGTGGACGCCGCGCCGCCCGGCACGCCCCTCGTCTATTTCGCCTTCGGCAACTACACCACGCTCGGCTATGGCGATCTGATCCCGGTCGAGCAATGGCGGCTGCTCGGCCCCATGACGGCGCTCAACGGCATCATGCTGATCGGCTGGTCGACGGCCTTGATCTTCGAGGTCTTGCGGCGCACCGGGCCCGCGACCTCCGAGCGCTGACGACACCCTAACCGCGCTTTTTGCCTACCTTATTCTTCCGCGCCGCTGCCCTCTTGCGCGCGGCTTGCGCGTGGCGCTCGCCATATCGCATGCCTTCGAGCTTCATGCCGTCGGGATCGAGGAAGAACACCCCGTAATAGTCGTCGTAATACTCGCCGGCAGGATCGACGATGGTCGCGCCCCACTCCTCCAAGAAGGATTGCAGCGCGTCGACGTCCTTACGGCTGCGCAAGCGGAAGGCGTAGTGGTGAAAGCCGACATTGCCTTTGCGGTATTTGTGCTTCTTGCCCTCGGTGTCGGCTGCCGCGATCCAGAACAGGGTCTTGCCGTTGGCCCAGCCCATGATGCTGCCTTGGTATTCCGCCTCGACGCCGAAGCCCAAGAACTCCATGAGGGGGACGTAAAAGGCCTTAGACTTCTCGAAATCGCCGACGCTGAGCACCAGATGATCGATCCCGACGACGCGCACCATGCTGCTTTCTCCTTTGGCTGCTCCGCTTAACGCGTTCGCCCGTGAGACTGTTCGCCGCGCTCAACGAGTCAATGTCGCTTTCACTTGGTCGGTGCCGGTCTGGCCACCGCAAAGCCCCGGCGGCTTGGTGAAATCGAGAGCGTTCCAGAGGAGCGCGTTGGTGAGGCCGAACGAGGCAAGGCCAGCGCTTGTATCGTAGTTGCCCGAATACCAGGCGGCGACGATGTCGTCGGCAACCTCTCCGGTACTGACCCCAGGATCCGCGGCGAGAGCGGCCAGATCTGGTCCGCGTCCCATCGAGATGAAGCCATCGAGCAGCTTGCCGGCCGTCGTCGCGTCGAGCTCGGTCACGCTGGCGCCGGTCAACCCTGCCGACAAAGCGCGGAACTGATCGACAGTGATGGTCCCCAGCGCGCCAGCCGAAAGCGGAAAGCCGACGGCCACAGTTGTTGCGGCGCTCGCGCCACCCAGAATGAGGCTGCGAAATCGTCGGCATCATGTGTCCCTCACTCTGAAGCTCTCGATGATTATGCACCGCATTTCGATTGGGGCCACCAACTCGAAGGGTGCGTGCTATTGAAGGAGCGCGAGGGTCTCCATCCTGCTATGCAGTGGCCATCATGACGGCGGCAGAGGGAACACGAAAGCCGACCTTGGGCGAGCGGTGGGCGCGCGCGGCGCGGGTGTTCCTCGACCCGCGCGTCCTCATCATCCTCCTGCTCGGATTCTCCTCAGGGCTCCCACTGGCGCTGTCCGGCTCGACGCTGCTGTTGTGGATGAAGGATGTCGGCGTCGATCTCGGCACCATCGGCCTGTTTGCCCTGGTCGGCACCCCCTACACCATCAAATTCCTCTGGGCGCCCATCGTCGATGCCTTCCAGGTGCCGATCCTGGGCAAGGCGCTCGGCCACCGCCGCGGCTGGCTCGTGTTCGCGCAAGTCCTGCTCATGGCGGCGATCGTGCTGCTCGGCTTCCAGAATCCGCTGGTGTCGCCCTGGATGGTGGCGCTCGCCGCTGTCATCGTCGCCACGGCTTCGGCCACACAGGACATCGTCATCGACGCCTTCCGCGTCGAATATCTGCCGACCGAGAACCAGGCGGCGGGCATGGCCTATTTCGTCGCCGCCTATCGCATCGGCATGCTGGTCTCCACGGCAGGCGCCGTGGCGCTGGTCGCCTATCTCGAATATCTCGGCGTCGACCGGAGTCTTGTCTGGGGCTATGGCTATGCCGTCATGGCGGCGCTGGTGGTCATCGGCATGATGGCGGCGCTGATCGCCAAAGAGCCGCGGGAGAAGGAGCGCGAGGCGGAGGCCGAGGCGCTCGGCGAGCGCGAAGGCAATCCGCTGTCGCGCTTCTATCGGGCGGCCTATGCGGCCTTCGCCGATTTCCTCTCTAAGCGCGATGCTCTGCTGATCCTGCTCTTCGTCGTCCTCTACAAGCTCACCGACACCTTCGCCGGCGTCATGACCGGCCCCTTCGTGCTGGCCATCGGTTTCGACAAGGCGAGCTATGCGGCAATCGTCAAAGGTGTGGGCCTGATCGCCTCGCTGCTCGGGGGCGTGGCGGGCGGCCTGCTCGCCCGCGCCATGCCGCTGTCCCGCGCGTTGTTGGTGGCCGGCATCCTCCAGGCCTTGGCGAATTTCACCTTCTCGTGGCTCGCCTCGATCGGGGTGAACCATACCGCGCTGGCGGTCGCCATCTCGACCGAGAACTTCACGAGCGCCATCGGCACGGTCGTGTTCATCGCCTATCTCTCGGCGCTCTGCACCAACCCGGCGCATACCGCCACGCAGTTCGCCCTCCTCACCGCGCTCTCCTCTTTCGGCCGCACCACGCTTGCCGCGGTCACGGGCTATGTCGCTGCCGCCACCGGCTGGGTCGTCTTCTTCGCGCTGTGCGCCGCCGCGGCCATCCCCGGCCTGGCGCTTCTCTGGCTGCTCACCAAGCGCGGGGACTTTGCAGAGATCGAGAACAAGGAGCGGCTCGCGGAGGCTGCCTCGTGACGTTTGGGGTGCAGCTTTGGTGGGCTGTTCTTGCTGGTCGGACTGTCGCTTAGCGTGTGGATCGGCATCTCGCCTGGAAGGGCACAAAGCACCATGACCCGTAAGCAAGAAACCGTGAGGGCGCTATTTAAGAAGCTCGTGCGCGCGCCGCTCCAGACCTTTCCAAGCAGTCGGGCAAAACTTGATGCCCCGGTGGCTCAGGGCGTTATGTGATTTACGGCCCCCGAGCGAGGTCCTTCACGTCGGAAGAACACCGCGCGCTCTATGTGGCATACGCCAGCGGCTGAACAACCACCTCCATGGGGCGTCCTCCTTCACAATCCGGTATCTTAAGAAAGACGGCTCGAAACTCAGAGACGGTTGTACGTTTCGTTGTTTGGTTGTTGAGGATTCGCGCCAGCGCGCTCTGCTTGAGGCGAATGCAGTTGGCTATTTATGCGCCGCCCACATTGGCCTGAGCGACAAGATTCCTCCGCCGCCACAATTAAACTAGCCCACCACCGACGCCTTCATCGAGATTCTTACTCGTCAACATCACGAAGGAATGCTGGCAGCAATTCGAGCGAGCCGGGAGAGACATCATCCGCGACTTTGAGGGTAGGCCCTAGGCTCCTTAGCTACATTGCCTTGCGAGCCTTGACGGCGGCGGCGAGCGTGCCTTCGTCGAGATAATCGAGCTCGCCGCCGATCGGCACGCCATAAGCGAGCCGCGAGACGGTGATGTTGGCGCCGGCGAGACGGTCCATCAGATAATGCGCCGTTGACTGGCCCTCGACGGTGGCGTTCAGCGCCAGCAGCACTTCTTTCACGTGCGGATCGCGCGCCCGCTCGATCAGCTTGGCGATGGAGAGATCGTCGGGGCTGACCCCATCGAGCGGCGACAGCGTGCCGCCGAGCACGTGATAGAGCCCGTTGATCACGCCGGCGCGCTCGAGCGCCCAGAGATCGCCCACCTCCTCCACCACGCAGATGAGCGAGGGATCGCGCGCGGGATCGCGGCACAGCGTGCACGGGCTCGCCGTGTCGATATTGCCGCAAGTCTCGCAGGTGAGGATGGTGTCGCGGGTCTCGGCGAGCGCCGCGGCAAGCGGCCCGAGCAGCTGTTCCTTCTTCTTGACCAGGGCGAGTGCCGCGCGCCGCGCCGAGCGGGGCCCAAGCCCCGGCAGCCGCGCGAGCAGCTGGATCAGCCGCTCGATCTCAGGCCCTGCCGCTACCCGCGCCATGCTCGCTTAGAACAGCTTGAGCCCAGGAGGGAGCGGTAGGCCGCCGGTCAGGTTCTTCATTTTCTCCTTCATGGCCTCCTCAACCTTGCCCTTGGCGTCGTTGTGGGCGGCAACGAGAAGGTCCTCGAGGATCTCGGCTTCGCCCGGCTTGAGCAGAGACGGGTCGATCTTGACGCCAACCATGTCGCCCTTGCCGTTCAGCGTCATCACCACCATGCCGCCGCCGGCGCGGCCCTCGCAGCTGGTGCGCTCCATCTCGGCCTGCATCTCGGCCATGCGGCCTTGCAGCTCCTGCGCCTGCTTCATCATCTGGGCGAAGTTCTTCATCTCGTTATCCCGTCCTCTTTGAACTCTTCCGTCTCGTCTGGCGCACCCGCGTCGGAAGCGGGCTTCGCCGTCGGCCTCACCGCGGCGATGCGGGCGCCGGGGAAATGCTGCAGCACCTCCTTAACCTTCGGATGCTCGCGGATCGCCTCGATCTCCAGAGCGTCTCTCTCGCGGCGCTGTAGTCCAAGCGGCCGAGCGCCTTCTTCATCGCTCACCGCCACGATCCACACGCGGCCGGTCCAGGCCTTGAGCTTCTTCATCAGCTCCTGGCCGAGCTCGCGGGAGGCCTGCGGCAACGGATTGATCTCGATCATGCCCGGCTTGAATTGCACGAGGCGCACCTGCTCGAGAAGCGCGTTCTTGAGCTTCAGATCGCGCTTCGCCTCGGCGAGCGCAATGACGTCCTCGAAGCTTTTCAGTTCGGGTGCCGGCGCGGGCGGCTCGGCTGGAGCAGCCTGGGCCGGAGCCGACGCCTCAACGGTTGTCGCGTCGTCGTGGGCGGGCTTGGGCGACGGTTTGGGCGCAGGGGCAGCGCCGGCTCTCGAGCCATCGCGCGCGCTGCGCGCAAGGTCGGCGGGCGACGGCAGGTCGGCAGCATAAGCAAGCCGCACCAGAACCATGTCGGCGGCGGCAAGGGGGCGCGGGCTGGCGCGCACTTCCTCATAGCCCTTGAGCAGCATTTGCCAGGCGCGCGCCAAAGCCGCCATCAACAGGCGCGTCGCAAGATCGGCAGCGCGCGCCTTCTCAGTCTCGCTGGCGGCAGGGTCGGCGCTATCGGCGCCGGCGGCCTTGACCAGCGTCACGGCGTGCACGGCATCGGCAAGATCGGCCATGATCTGGCCGGGCTCGG
>DASYIU010000113.1:0-3346 GCA_035997285.1 Methyloceanibacter sp.
CACCACCAATATTCTCCACGACCACCGTGCCGAGCAATAGCTTCATCTTGTCGGCCCACGGGCGACCGAGCGTGTCAAAGGCCCCGCCCGGCGGAAAAGGAATAACGAGCCGGATCGGCCGCGTCGGATAAGCTTGCGCCCTCGCTATGCGCGACACGGCCGGCAGCGCGGCAGCGCCGGCGGCCAGATGCAGGAATCGACGGCGGGGAAGTTTCATTGCAGCCCCTCCGTCTCCCGCGCTCGCACAGCAGCCGCGGCGGCGAAGTCTCCCTGTCCTTCGAGGAGGACAGCGAGGCTGTCGAGGCTCGTCGTCGTGTCGGGGTGCGCACGGCCGAGCACCTTCTCGCGGATCGCGAGCGCCCGCTCCATGAGCGGAAGCGCTCCGGCAAAGTCGCCCTGGGCATGGAGCAGGACGGCGAGGTGGTTGAGGCTCGTCGCAGTATGGGGATGGTCCGGGCCGAGCGCCGTTTCGTGTATGGCCAGCGCCCGCTCGTGCAGCCGCCGCGCGCCGGCAAGGTCGCCCCGCGCCTTGAGAAGGCTGGCCAGGTTGTTGAGGCTCCTCGCCGTGGCGGGGTGCTCGGGGCCAAGCGCCTTTTCGCGGATCGCCAATGCCCGCTCGCAGAGCGGCTGAGCCCCCGCGAAGTCGCCCTGGGCCTGCAGCAGGAAGGCCAGCTGATTGAGGCTCAACGCCGCAGCGGGGTGTTCAAGGCCAAGCGCCCTTTCGTAGATGCTCAGTGCGCGCTCGAAGAGCGGGCGAGCCTGCGCGAAATCGCCCTGGGCTTTAAGAATCACGGCGAGGTTGTTGAGGCTCGTCGCCGTGTCGGAATGCTCGGGGCCAAGCGCCTTTTCGCGGATCGCCAGCGCCCGTTCGTGCAGCGATCGCGCCCCCGCAAAGTCGCCCTGGTCGCGGAGCAGGTTGGCGAGATTGTTGAGGCTCGTCGCCGTAACGGGATGCTCGAGGCCGAGCACCTTCTCGCGAATCGCGAGCGCGCGCTGGTAGAGTGGAAGCGCCCCGGCAAAGTCGCCCTCGGCCTTGAGCAGGATGGCGAGGTTGTTGAGGCTGGTCGCGGTGTCGGGATGTTCCGAGCCGAGCGCCCTTTCGCGGATCGCCAGCGCCCGCTCGTGCAGCGGCCGCGCCCCGGCAAAGTCGCCCTGGTCCCGCAGCAGGTCGGCGAGGTTGTTGAGGCTCGTCGCCGTGTCAGAATGCTCGGGGCCAAGTGTCTTTTCGCGTATTGCCAATGCATCGCGAAAGAGCTGCGCAGCCTGGGAGTGAGCTGCACGCCCGTGGAAATATCTCCCCGCCCGATCCAGGAGCTCGGGCCCGGCTGCACAGACGAACGCGTGATCGAAGCACGCATCGCGCCGCGCCAGCAGATGCGGCGTAAGCTGGGCGCACAGTGGCCATGAGTGCGGATCGCTGTGGCCCTCGCCGGGATAGATCGCCACCAGCCGTGCTATCAGTCGCCCGACCGCATCGTGCGCTGAACCGGTTGCCTGAGACCGAGTTCGTGCGACGATTTGGACGAGACGATGCAGAGTTACCGCGGCTGTAGTGTCCTCGAAGGGGTGGTGCTTCACCAGCGAGACTTCTGCCAGCGCGGTGAGGGCCTGCAGGCGCTGCGCTTCGTCCTTGACCGCGCCCTCGATCAACGTCATTGGGATGCGCTCGGACGAGCACTGCGCAAGATACGCCATGATCGGTTCGGCGGCCGGACACTGAGCTACCGCCTCGGTGATGGCGAGGCCGAATGTTGCGGCGACGCTCCTCGGATAACCCTCGCCCCGCGGCGCCGCAACGATAAGGCTAGAAGCCTTGACCGCATAGTCTGCAAAGCGCATCTGCGTGCGCTTGCAATAGGCTGCCGCATGCTCGAGCGCGAGCGGCAAGTTGCCAAGAGCCTTCGCAAGCACCTTTGCGCCCTCAGCATCGCTGCGTCCCGAGCGGCGCTGAAGCAGGGCGACGGCTTCCTCGAGCGGCAGCACATCAAGCGAGACTTCCTCCGCCCAGCCGCCCCAATCAGAAAAGCGGGATGTAATGAGAACCCGGGTTTCTGCGGATGGCAAAAGATCGGCAATCTCGTCTGGGCTCGAAACATTGTCGTAGATGAGCAACCAAGGCGCGCGTTGCTCGGCAAGCCGACGCAAGGCAGCCTTCGCAGCCTTCTCCACATCGGCTTCCTCTGCCCCCGGAGCCCCCAACAAGACCAAGAGGCCCGCAAGGCTGCTCAAAAGCCCCACCCGCGTCTCAGCCGGGCACCAACACACGCCTTCATAAAGGCGCCTGAAGCGATAGGCGTACTCGATTGCAAGCGCCGTCTTTCCAACACCACCCAGTCCCTGCACGGCGGCAAGCCCGATTGTCTGTCCCACGGCGGCGGCGTTGTCCTTGATGAGGATGGCGTCGAGCCGCTCGAGTTCCTCCACACGACCCGTGAAGACTGGGATGCGTGGGGGTACGCCGAGAAACGGCTTACCTGGTGATGCCTCTCCCTCGGCTGCAGTGATGACGCGCCGTCTACGTTCCTCACTATCCGCGGCGTACATGCGCCGAAGGTGGCACCAGGCGGCCATGCCATACGCCGACGAGAAATCAGGATCGAGCTCGATAGCCCTGTGGAACAGTTGCAGCGCGTCATTGCTGGATTCCGCGGCTCCCCGGTGCAGGTTTGCTATTCCGCGCAAGTAGCAGTCGTAGGCATCGAGGCTCTGTGTCGGTTTGCCGCTCGCGCGAGCGATCTCCGCCGGCTCCAGCTTCGGCGCGATGGCGGCTACGACGCTAGCCGTCACCTGGTCCTGCAGATCGAAGATGTCCTCCAGCGTGCCCTCGAAACGGTCCGCCCAGAGATGCGCCCCGGTCGACGAGTCGATGAGCTGCGCAGAGATGCGCACCCGGCTCGCCGCCTTGCGCACGCTGCCTTCGAGCACGTAGCACACCCCCAGTTCGCGGCCGACTTGCTGCGCGTCTACCGCCTGACCCTTGTAGACGAAACTGGAATTGCGCGCGGCCACCATCAGCCACTCCATTCGGGACAGGGCAGTGATGGTTTCTTCGGCAACGCCGTCGGCGAAGTATTCATTCGCGGAATCGTCGCTCATATTTTTAAACGGCAAGACGGCGACTGATGGCCTATCGGGCAGCGCGGGTCCGAGAAGCTTTTCTGCAGTCCCTTCTGATCGCGAGCGATAGACTCGCACCAGATGTGCGATGTTCTTGAGCCGGCGCTCCCCCATGTCCTCAAAGGCAACATCGACCCTGCCATGCACGTCTTCTTGCACGCGGCCGGAAATGCAAATCCCACCAGGCTCCGCCAGCGCCTCCAGCCGAGCCGCCACGTTTACGCCATCG
>DASYIU010000114.1:0-3051 GCA_035997285.1 Methyloceanibacter sp.
CAATGTGCGTCAACTGCAAAGCCGATGGCATCGGTCGGAGGGATGTTCTGAGGCTCGGTACCGCCGGCCTTGTCGCAATTGGGCTTGGCGCAGCGCCATGGTCGGCACACGCGGCCGAGGGGGCGCCGACTACATTAACCCCAGATGAAGCGCTCAAGGCACTGAAAACAGGCAACGCGGACTACGTCAGCCACCCCCAGCTCTGCACGATCGACCTCGCCGAGCAGCGCGATACAGTGGCGGCGCACCAAGCGCCGTGGGCTTCGATCATCAGTTGCGCCGACAGTCGCGTTCCGCCCGAACTTATCTTCGGCGGCCACGGCGTTGGTGAACTGTTCGTCGCCCGTAACGCCGGGAACCTCGTCGACACCGCGACCCTCGGCACGGTTGAGTACGGTGCGGCGGTGCTCGGTTCGCCGCTCATCGTCGTGCTTGCGCACACGAGTTGCGGCGCCGTGAAGGCGGCCTGCGATGTCGTGACCAAGAATGCGACTTATCCTGGCGCGATTGGGCCGATGATCGACCCTATCCTACCCGCAGCGATCGCCGTGCGGAGCGAGGCGGGGGACTTCGTCAACAACGCGGCCAAGGAGAGCGCTCGGCGGACGGCCAAGCGTCTGACGACGGCGAGCACACTTCTCGCCGGTCTCGCCGGGGCAGGGAAGCTGAAGATCCTCGCGGCGATCTATGATCTCAAAACGGGCGTGGTCGCTTACATCGATTGAACCGAATGGACCCCCGTGCCCTGGGCAAATTTATCGCGTAGATGACGTATCGGTGTCTGCTTATGGCACTTCTGCGACATGCGCGCGCCTCGCTGCGTTGTCCGAAGTTCACTTGGAAGTAGACGTCTCGCGATCGCCGCGTCGGCGGTTTATGGAAGCCGCTTTTCGGTGTGAGGTTACACGACTCGTCCCCAGCGCGCGGCGGGCGCGTTGCGCCATGATCGATCAGGGCGCACGCTGTGATGTCATCGGGCAGTCGAGGGTTTTTTCGAGAGCCTCGACCAAGTCCTCCTTCGATTCAGCGGAAATACTGAGTCCGTTGTTCTCCTCGGCGAGGGACTCCGCGTCGTAGAAATTCTGGTCGCCCGTCCAGATGACGCCCTTGATGCGATAGCTGATGAGGTGGATGGTCAGCTGCGCGGCCTCGTCATGGAGCCGCTTGGCAAGCGCGCGCGGCGACCCGCCGCAGGTCTCCTCGCCATCGGTGACGACGACGATGACGCCTGGCTTCGTGAGATAATTGAGGACATCGGCTGCTTGCGCCACCGCCGTGGTCAGCGGCGTCTTGCCGGCCGGCGTCAGGGCATCCACCACGCCCATGATCGCCTCGGCGGCATTGGCTGTAGGCAGCAAATCGAGATGGACATTGCACTGGTTGTAAGGCCCCGGACCATAAGTGATAAGCCCAACGCGCCGAAATCTTGTGGCACTCGGCAGAACCGTGGCAAGTGCGGAACGAACCTCGTCGATCCGCGAGATGGTGGTGGCAACGCCGGCACCCACGACCCCTGACATGGAGCCGGAGGCATCGAACACGATCATGGCGTCCTGGTTGCAGGGCGCAGGCTTTGCCTCCTCGGCGCGGGCCGCATCTTGGCACACGAGAGTGAGGCCCAAGGCGATCGCGGCGAACCGGGCAGAGAGATCAAACGAGTCCATGCTGTGCGCTTCCTGGTCCCGGGCGACTTTAGCCCAAATGAGGTCTTGCGCGTGGGCGCGTTGTGCGCTTCCGCGCGCTACGCCGAGCGGCCGGGGCCATCGCCGGCGGCGATCTCGGGGGCCGGGTGCCGCTTGGCTGGCCCCGTGCTGGGCGTGACCTGCGGCCATTGTAGATTGCCTTCGGCGTCACGCACTCTGAACAGCCAGCCGACAAAGGGAACGAGCAAGAGATCGGGCACGAAACGCATGGCGATGACGCCGAGGCGGTGGAAAAAACCCGGCACGATCACCTTCTTGCCGCGCTTGAAGTTCCGGTAGGCGATGCGCGCCAGCTCCTCGGTGGTCATCGCCGGTAGGAGCGCGACGTAGCGAGAGTTCTCGGCGCCGGCCTTGGCGTGCAGCCCGGTGGCGGTGGTACCCGGGGCGAGCACCGAGACGCCCACGCCGGTGTGCATGGTCTCGTAAGAGAGAGCGCGGCTCAGCGACAAAACAAAGGCCTTGGCGGCGGCGTAAGCCGCCTGGTAGGGCACCGGCATGAAGCCTTCCATCGAGGCGACGTTGAGCACGCCGCCGCGGCCACGCGCCACCATTCCCGGCAAAAAGCGCAGCGTGAGGTCGACCACCGCGCCGACATCGAGATCGATCAGCCGCCTGATCTTCGCCACGTCTTGATCTTGGAAGAAGCCGGCCATCATCATCGCCGCGTTGTTGACGAGAATGTCGGCGTAGAGGCCGAAGCGCCGCAGAGCCTCTTCGACGCCGGCACAGCCTTCGGCCGTGCTCAGGTCGCAAGCGGTGAACCTCACCTCGACGCCATGGGCCGCCGACAGCTCGCGCGCCGCCTCGGCGAGCTTTGCCTCGTCACGGGCAACGAGGAGGAGCGCATGGCCGAAGCGGGCGAACTCCTCAGCGAGCGCCCGCCCGATCCCTTGGGTTGCCCCGGTTATGACGACGGCAGGAGCGAATGGCTCGACCTTTTTGTCGATGTCGTTCATCGTCAATCCAGACTGTTATGCCACGAAATGTGCGCCCCGGCCATGCTCTAGCACACCCTACGACAGGGCGCATGCGCGTCCTCCTACAGGCATCCTGGATGGCGAATTTCCGGGGAAGCAAGGGGCTGGGAAGGCTGGCGCCGTCGAGTTAGAATGGTGTGGCCCGCGCCGTCGGTCGCGCAAGCGTTGCCGGCTTCTTGCAGAGAGCCTCGATCATGGTCCTCACGCGTTCCTTGAGCCTTTGGTTCGTGCTGCCTCTCACGCTCCATCCAGGCGCCGCAACGGCGGCACCAAGCCTCGCCGAAGCCATCAACCAGGCTGACGCCAAATATCTCGCCGTGCCCGACGTCACGCCTGCCGACTCTGCACCGAAGATCGAGGCCGGCGGCGGG
>DASYIU010000115.1:0-3492 GCA_035997285.1 Methyloceanibacter sp.
TTGCAGGCGATTTCCCGCAGCCGACGCCAGAAATAACGCGCTATCCTCGACGGGTCGGGGAGGATGCGTCATGGCGAGGATAAAAGTTCGCAAGGGCATGCCGAGCGTTGCGCTCAGCAAGGCCGAGTTCACCCGGCGGGCCCGCGAACGGTTCGTCGATCCGGCCTTCGATCCCCTGCAGGACGAGATCTCCAGGATCATCGACGCGGCATGGGACGGCTATGACCATTCGCGCAAGTCGCCGCACACCAAGCGGGCCGGTCAGCGCTTTGCCGATCCGGATTACGAACTCTCCGTCGACTGGCTGAAGGCGCGCGACGCCGTCGCCCGCGCCGAGCGGACGCAGAAATCGGCGGCGTCGCGTTCGCGCATCCTGCTGGTCAACGGCTCCTCGCGCAGCGATCAGACCTGCCCTGGCGAGATGTCCAAGACCTTCCGCCTGGTCGAGATCGCCCAGCGCGCCATCGAGCGCGAGCGCGGCTTCGAGACCGAGCTGCTCGACCTCAGTCTGCTCACCTCGCAATACGGACGGCAGATCCTGCCCTGCAAGTCGTGCGTCTCGACGGCGATGCCACTCTGTCACTGGCCCTGCTCCTGCTATCCCAATCATTCGCTGGGCCAGGTCAACGACTGGATGAACGAGATCTACCCCAAGTGGGTGGCGGCCCACGGCGTCATGATCGTGACACCGGTGAACTGGTATCAGGCACCGTCGGGATTGAAGGCCATGATCGATCGTCTGGTGTGCGCCGACGGCGGCAATCCCGACCCGACGACGACCGGGGGCAAAGATGCGCGGAAGGCCAAGGAAATCGAGATGAAGGGCTGGGACTATCCGCGTCACCTCGCCGGCCGGGCATTTTCCGTGGTCGTGCATGGTGACAGCGCGGGCGCCGAGACGCTGCGCCGGATCCTCGTCGACTGGTTCAGGGACATGGGCCTCGTCTCGGCCGGCCATGCCGCCGAGCTCGAGCGCTACGTGGGCTACTACGAACCCTATGCCACGAGCCACGCCGCGCTCGACCGCGACCGGGCTTTCCAGGAGGAAACGCGCAACGCCGCTCGCGCGCTTGTCCAGGCGGTGAAGCTGCTGCGCCGCGGCAGGCTGGCCAAGCCCGACGCGCGCCTGCGCGAGGTCCGACCCAAATGACGATGCTCAACTGACGATGCAACCGAGGACGTGATGTCACCCCTGCTGCCGGCGTCGCCACCCAGGACCCGACCCGCCAGCGCGCGCTGGTCGTGCCGGACAAGCATGTACCCCTCTCTCGCCGACGGCGAGCTGATCGCACGAAGATGGCGTGTGAGGTGAACGAAGACCCACCTCACCCTCCCCGCGCTACGCGCGGGTCCCCTCCCTCTCCCCCCGCTGCGCGGGCGGAGAGGGCCTCTGACCTCGTGGGGAGGAACGGAAACGTCAAACCTGTTGCGGACGGGCAGCTCTTGGCCCAGCGTTTGGGAACCAAGAAACGCCCGAGGAAACGCCATGACCGCTCCGTTCGATTTCGCGCCGTTGCTGGCGCCCGGCACGCCTGCGCCCGCCATCAAGTGGAGCGGCTTCCCGAAGTATAATTTCATCGGCGGCCACAACGACGCCAAGCAGGTGCCGGTCGACGCCCTGATCGCCGCTGCGACGGCGGTGCTGAAACGCGAGGGCGCCTCGCTCGCGACCTACGGGCTGAACAGCGGTCCGCAAGGCTACCGGCCGCTGCGCGAGTTTCTCGCCGGCAAGCTCAAGGCCCATGCCGCCATCGCCTGCTCGCCCGACGAGATCCTGATCACCGCGGGCTCCGGGCAGGGCCTCGACCTGGTGAACAGCCTGCTGCTCACCCGGGGCGACACGGTACTGGTCGAGCAGGAGACCTATGGCGGTGCGCTCACCAAGCTCACCCGGCTCGGCGTCAACGCAGTCGGTGTGCCGCTCGATGAGGAGGGGCTGCGGCTCGACGCCCTCAAGGAGAAGCTCGAGGAACTGAAGAAGAAGGGCATCAAGCCCAAGTACCTTTACACCATCCCGACGGTGCAGAATCCGACCGGCGCCATCATGGGCGAGGCCCGCCGCGCCGGACTTCTGAAGATCGCCGCCGAGTACGGCGTGATGATCTTCGAGGACGAGTGCTATTCCGACCTGATCTGGGACGGCAAGCGGCCGCCGTCGCTCTACGCCATGGCGGGCGGCGAGGGCGTGATCCATATCGGTTCGTTCTCCAAGTCGATCGCACCGGCGCTACGGGTCGGCTACATCGTCGCCAAGTGGGACATTCTGGGTCGCATCCTCGGCCTCAAGCAGGACTCGGGCACGGGCGCACTGGAGCAGATGGTGCTGGCGGAATTCTGCAAGCAGCACTTCGCCGAGCATGTACCGAAGCTCAGCAAGGTGCTCGCCGCCAAGCTGCAGACCCTGCGCGAGGCGCTGGCTGAGCAGTTCGGCACCGCCGCCGAGTTCGGCGACCCGGCGGGCGGCATCTATCTCTGGATCAAGCTGCCCGACAACGTCGACACCCAGAAGCTGGCGCAGGCCGCGCTCGCCGCCGGCGTATCGCTCAATCCCGGGCCGGAATGGTCGACCAACAAGGACTATGCCCGCTGCCGGCTGCGCCTCTGCTTCGCCAATCCCGAGCCCGAGACCATCAAGCAGGGCGTCGCGGTGCTGGCCGAGGTCTGCCGCCGCGAGTTCGGCGTGCCGCTGCGCAGCGCCAACGTGGATCGCGTCTGACGAGAGACCGCTTCAGGCGTCCGGCGATTGGCCGGCCTTTATGAGGGCATTCCCCTCTGCCGTTCGCACCGGCAATCTCGACATGCCATTGCGGTGGATCAGGCCGAGGTTACGCAGCCTGACTTCCATTTCCATCGACGGACGGCGCTGCAACATGCTGCCGTCGATACTTCGCAACGCGGTGAACTCTTCGTTGGTCAGCGATTGGTCTGTCATGCCGGGAGCTATAGGCTCAATCGGTCTCCCCCGATAGCGAAGGTTAGGACACCGCATCGCCACATTCCAAGCCCGACACCGTCAAGCAGGGCAGCGCGAAACCTCCCCCTCGTCTTACGAGGGGGAGGGAAAGATTAGAATCAGGCCTTCTCCGCAATCACCATCCACAGCACCCCGAAGCGGTCGGTCACCATGCCGAACTTCGAGGCGAAGAAGGTCTTGCCGAGCGGCACCTGGACCTGGCCGCCCTTGCCCACGGCGTTAAACAGCTTGTCGGCCTCGGCGTCGCTCGCTGCATTGAGCGCGAGGCCGAAGCCCTGGAAGTTGGGCTTGCCGGTAGAGTGGCCATCCGAGGCCAGGATCTGCGTGTCGCCGACCTTGAAGGATGCGTGCATCACCTTGTTCTCGGCGCCGGCCGGGATCGAGCCGGGCTGGCTCTTGTCCGGACATTCGCTGAAGCGCATCAGCATCTCGACCTTGGCGCCGATCGCACCCTTGTAGAACTCGAGTGCTTCCTCGCACTTGCCGTCGAAGAACACGTAAGGCTGCACGTTCATGAC
>DASYIU010000116.1:0-3773 GCA_035997285.1 Methyloceanibacter sp.
CTTCTTCTGCTTCGGCTTCTTCTTTTCCCTATTGCTCCGTTGTTGGCCTTTCGCCATGTCGTCCTCCTATCGCCTTTGAGCCAGTCCGATCTCGCCGATGGACCAAGCTTGTACAAGGATTCGATGCCGATCCGAGCAAAATCCTTCTCTCTGCTAGTGCCGCGCGCTCGGGGTATGATTCTGTATACTAGGCTTTTGCGACCGCGAACATGCTCGCCTGAAAGTCCGAATGGAGTCGTCGTGAAGAAATTTGATCTAGAAAAACAGGCGGCAGAGTGCGTCATTAATGCGGCTATGCAGATCGGGGTTCACCTCAACAAGCTTGTTGAAGCGTCGCAGCGAGATTCGTTTGCCATCCGATGAGGGTCGGCAAAGCCGATAAATCTCTCTCTAGTCGCGACCAAGGCCTATCTGTGCCCTCAGCGCTTAAGCTCGCGCCAGCTCTTCTCCTTGATGTCGACGCCGTAATGCTGCGCCGCCTTCTTGATGTTGGCGAATGCAAGCTCGCGATCGGCGTCGGAGATGCCCTCGACCTGGTCGAAGCGGGCGAGCGCGTTGCGCACATGGCTCGCGTCGGTCAAGGGCTCCTTGCGCTGCTTGGGGAAGGCGTACACGCTGTCGGGCAGGTTGCTCCTTGTGGTCAAATCGCCGTGCTCGGTATGGGGTTTCCAAGTGGCTTGCATGGCCTCATTCCTCCTTAGACTTGGGTGAAGCGCAAAACGCGCATCGCCCCTCACAAGCTACGTCAACGCGTTTTCTTGCTTCTGGGCCGCCCGGCGCCGAGATCCGGCGCATCCTCGCCGAGCGCCGTGGCAAGATCGATCTGATGATCCTGCTCCTGCACCAGGATCTGCCTGATCTGTTCGGCCATGGCGAATTCGCCCAGCGCCTCGCATTGGCGCACCCTGTCGCGGTAGTTGCGGATGGTCGCGTTCTCGTTGTCGAGATCGAAGCGGAGCATGTCGCGGGCCTTCTCCGAGGTCTTGACCGGCTTTGCCGTCACGCTCGGCATCTTGCCGAGATAGTCGATCTGCCGCGAGATGATGAGCGCGTGCTGGAGCTCCTGATGGGCGTGGTCTTCGAGCTGCGCGGCGATGTTCATATACTCGGCGCCCTTCAGCACCTGGGAGTAGACCACGTAAGAGATGATCGCCTGATATTCGCGCGATAGATCCTCGTTCAAAAGCTCCGCCAATTGATCGCGGGTAATGTCTTGCCCGGCCATAGATTTCCTCCTGTTAGCAACGCCAGCGCCGCTCCCGCGCCGCGCCATGGCTCTGGTCGCGGATTTGCGTCTCGATGAGCAGCCGTCATAGTTATATCTGCACGCTGTGCAATATGGCAGCCTAACCTCTAGAGCGAGGGAGCACGGTCGTTAGCCATGCCGCACCGGCAAGCAAAACCAAGCAAAGGCGCCAAGATCTTGACGGAAATTCGCGTCAGCAAGGACGGCCCTTATCTCGTCTTCGGCGATTTGCCGCTGACGGTTGTCACTATCGGTACCAATGACGAAGGCGAGTCGGTGCGCTTTGAGTGGGGGCGCAAATTTCCGCACGAGGCACAAGTCGCGCTCTGCCGTTGTGGCGGCAGCGCCAGCAAGCCTTATTGCGACGGGACCCACACCAAGATCGGCTTCGATGGCACCGAGACCGCCAGCCGCAAGACCTACCGCGAGCAGGCCAAGGTCATCCCGGGTGCCACCATGTCGCTGACGGATGCCGAGAGCCTTTGTGCTTTCGCGCGCTTTTGCGATCCGCACGGGCAGGTTTGGACTCTGGTTGGCGAAACAGACCACGCCGAGGCGAAAAAGAATTTCGTGCGCCAGACCTGCGACTGCCCATCGGGCCGGCTGGTCGCGTGGGACAATGCTACAGGAGAGCCGATCGAGCCGCATTATGAGCCCTCCATCGGTCTCATCGAGGACCCGGTCGAGGATTGCTCCGGACCTTTGTGGGTGCGCGGAGGCATTCCCGTGTCGAGCGCCGACGGCTTCCGCTATGAGGTGCGCAACCGCGTGACGCTCTGCCGTTGCGGCGCCTCGAAGAACAAGCCGTTCTGCGACGGCCCGCATGCTGCGATCAAGTTCAAGGACGGACTCTAGCCGGCAGGCGGCGCCGGAGCCTCGGCAACCGCAACATGGATGGCGAGCCAGATCGTTGGCGGCTCGGCTCGCGTCCAAGCGACCCGGTGGCGGCAGTGGGCGGGAAGCAAGATCCAGTCGCCTTCGTTCAACTCACGGTCGGTCTCTTCGCCAACGATGCGGAGCGGCGCCCTCGACCACAAGCACCCACTCGTCGGTCTCCTGGTCGTACCATTGGCCCTCAGGCGTGACTTGGCCCGACGAGACGATCCGCTCGATGCGCAGGCCCGACCGCTCAAGGAGAAGGTCCACCATCTCATCGGCAAGGGGCCGCTGAGGCAGATCGCTGCGAATATTCCCGGTCTTCACCGTCGTCTTGCCCGGCCCCACTCTGCGGCGTTTCAATGTGCTGTTCCCGCTAGGGCTTCAACGCCGTCACCTGGTAAAGCTTCTCGACCCATGCCCCGCCGCGTTTTACCCAGATTTCGCTGACGAACACCTTGCTGGCAATGGGCTTTCCCTCGAAGCTGCCGTTGAGCTCTGCCTTGAACGTGCGCGCGGCGGCATCAGAGCAGAGCACGGCGACGGTGGGCTTGCCGTCGATCTTCTGCTCGTATTTGAGCTTCGGGAGCGAGCCAAGTTGATCGGCCACGGTTTGCGGGCCGCGATAAAAGGGCGTCACTGCGACATGGTCGGGCGTCATCATCTTCTTGATCGTCTCCGCGTCTTGCTGCTCGAACGGCTGATCGAGTGAGGCCGCGGCCTTGACGATCGCGTCGATGGTCTCGGCTTCGCCCGCTCGCGCCGGGGACAGACCAGCCGTGACGAGGATGGTGAGAGAAACGATGGCGGCGATTTTTTGCATGTTACACTCCCTTGCGGTTGCTGACCCCGCGTTCCGGTCGCTCATTCCACCCTGCCTGACCAGATATCGCAACAGCCTGTTGATCCCATGACGGCCTCGCAGTTCCCCTCACTCGTGACCGGCCGATTGTGCAGGGTCGCGCCGCGCTTCTCGTCGTCGATGCGCAGAACGAGACCTGCGGCCCCAAGGATGCGACGAAGCGGCCGGAATTCCACAAGGCTGCGACCGCCCGCGCCATCCCAACATTACCCGATTGTTGACCGCCTTCAGAGGGGCCGGGCTCGAGGTGATCTACACGGTGATCGAGAACCTGACCGAAGACGGCCGCGACCGCAGTGTCGACTACAAGCTCTCCAACATGTCGGTCGCCAAAGGATCGTGGGAGGCGAAAGTGATCGCCGAGATCGCGCCGCAGCGCGACGAGATCGTGCTGCCCAAGACCTCCTCCTCCGTGTTCAACTCAACCATCCTCGACTATCTCCTGCGCAACATGGGTATCGAGGATGTGTTCGTGGCCGGCTTTCTCACCGACCAGTGCATCGACCATACGGTGAAGGACGGCGCCGATCTCGGTTACTACATGAATTGCGTGCACGACGGCTGCGCGGCGGAGATCGAGGCGCGGCACGAGGCGGCGCTATCCTGCTTCAAGGGCTATTGCCGGATGCTCACGACCGCGGAGGTTCAGAACCTCATTTCGGGCCATTCAGGACGGTGATGCCGAAGGGCTTGAGTCGATCACGGTCGGCGCCCAGCGGTTCGGCGTAAGCCGCAAATAGGACACCGGCGACGGCGCTGTGATCGCGGCGATCGCCGGCAGATGATGCA
>DASYIU010000117.1:0-7095 GCA_035997285.1 Methyloceanibacter sp.
TGAAGCTTCCGATCGGTAAGGGACGCGTGCTGCGCGAGGGCTCGGCCGTGGCCTTGCTGTCCTTCGGCGCGAGGCTGCCTGAGTGCTTGGAGGCGAGCGACCAGCTCGCCGGCTTCGGGCTGCCCACGACCGTTGCCGATGCCCGTTTCGCCAAGCCGCTGGATATGGACCTCCTGCGCCAGCTCGCCCGCCACCATGAGGTGCTCATCACCACCGAGGAAGGTTCGTCAGGCGGGTTCGGCGCCCAGGTCCTGCAGGCACTCGCGCGCGATGGCCTTCTCGATCGCGGCCTGAAGGTGCGGACGCTTAACTTGCCCGACCGCTTCATCGAGCAGAACAAGCCGGCGGCCATGTATGCCGAGGCGGGGCTCGATGCCGCGGGCATCGTCGCCGCCGTGTTCACCGCACTCGGCAAGGATAGGGATGCCTCAGGCGTCGTCCGCCTCGCCTAGAGCTAGTCCAGCTTGCAGTCTTGGCTGAATTTGGCGACCGCCTGCTCGCGGCCCTGCTCGGAGAGCGTGGCGCTCGTCTTGCCCATGGCGATGGTCAAGGGTCCGGCCGCGCGCAACACCGCGAGGATGGGTTTCACGGCGACGTCGCTCGCTTCGCCGAAGGTGACGCCGCTTGCCTCGTCGCGCGCTGTCTCACCTTTGACCGAGGCCTTCGCCTCGCCCGCCGAAAGCTCGATGGTCAAAGGCTCGCCGGGCTTGGCGTCCGGGATCTCCTTATGCACGTCGAGCACGGCGATGCCCATGGCATCGAAACAGGAGAGGAGAAAGAGCGGGGTCTTAGCCGGATCGACCGGCCCATACGCGATCGACACCAGGCCTTCGCTTGACTTCTCCAGCCACACGAGGGTCTCCTCCGCCTGCGCCAAGCGTCCGGCGGGGAGCGCGCCTACGAGGAGAGCAGCCGCAAAGAGGACACCTGCAGGCCGGATCATCATGGGTCTCAATGCCTTCTTGGGTTTCGGCCGCGGGTGGAAGGACGACGGTAGCTCGACGGAATGGTGGCCGCCCGGCCTGTTTAGTCGAGGGCGCCGGCCTTGGCAAACTTGGCAACCGCCTCGGCGCGGCCCTTCTCGGGCAGCGTGGTAACCAGTTTTCCGGCCTTGGCGGTTACCGGCCCTTTGGCCCTGAGCACCTCGATCACCGGCTTGACCTTGATGTTCTTGGCCTGGGGGAAGAGGTACCCGGTCATCCCATCAGTGGCGATTTGGCCTTTGATGGAGGTCTTGGCCGCGCCGGCGCTGAGCTCGATCAGGATCGGCTGGCCGACTTTGGCGCCCGTGACGTCGTCATAGACGGTGAGCTCGGTGGTCTTTTTCTTGTTCTCGCAGATGAGCCAGAACAAAAGGTCCTCGACCGTTTCCGGGTTGCCATAGGTCAAGGAGGCGACACCCTGGTCGCTGCCCTCCATCCACTCATTGCCGGGATCGGTCTCGGCGGTGGCGGCCGCGATCCCGGGCAGGCAGGCGGCAACCGCAAGGCCGATCAGGTTAAGGCTTCGACGAGGAGCCATTGCCATTCGGTCTTGCTTCGGCGGACGCTGCCCGGCCGGCGCCAAACAAACCAGTGAAGCGCGGATCGAACTCGAAATAGTTGCAGGTAATCTCGTCCCCTGCCGCGATGTCGACCAGCGCATAGCCCTTGTCGAAGACGCGGAAGTCCGTGTTCGGGGAGAGGCTGTGGTTCATGAACTTGCCGTTGTCGCTGTCGAGGATTATGACTCCAGGCAGCTCGAGATGCGGATAGGCGTAGTGCGCGAGGTACCCGCGCATATGCGGGGGAAATTCGTCGAGCTCTCGCTCGCGAACGAAGATGTCGAATTTCGGATTGAGGCTCCACATTAGGCGCCCGCGCGCCACCGCCTCGCCCGCGAAAACACCGAGCCCCTGAATGGCGCTCTGCGCCACATAGGTGCCGATCAGCAGCATCACTGTGCTCCTTGGATTTGTCTTGGAGTGAGAAAGGTTTGGAGATGGTTGGGCGCCCGCGGCGCCTCGGTACTCTCGCCGGCGGAAACCGTCATGGGCTGCCGCCGGGGGCTTGGCTCAGCGCCACGGCCACCATGCCGCGCTTGCGCCTGAAGCGCCGCCACTTGAGGGCCTCGATGCGGCGTTGCAGATAGGGCGAGAAATGTCCGGCATAGCGCTCCCACAGGGCGGGAATGCGCCAGTCCGCTCCCGACACCCGGCCGCGGCACGCGCCCGACCCGCACGCGCAATCGAACTCGTCGTAGGCCGTGCCGTCGCACATGGCATAGTCGATGGTCACCTCGTCGCCCGGCCCGATGCGCTGCATAGCGACGATGGTGATCTGCCCATCGAGGCCGGCATTCGGCGCGCAACTGTGGTTGATGAAGTCCGCCGGCTCGTCGGCCGAGAGCGAGGCGAGATAGAGTCCCTCCTCGACCTGCACCGTATGGCGCCTGATCTCAGGGGGCAGCTCGTCCAGCTCCTCGGCGGTGACGATCCGGCCGCTCCACACGGCAATGAGCTCGCCCGGTTCGATCACCTCCCGGGCGATGACGGCTTTGCCGCCGGTCACGTCACGATTTTGGACTTTACATTTGTCGGTGAGGTAAGCCGTAGATTCCGGGCTCACGAGACCTCCGCGTATCGCGCCGAGCGGTGCGCTCCGCAGTATATTGATGGGCGGTGCCCGGCCGCTCCCGGCTCGAAAACCGCGCGCGAGAATCCCCGACGCGCGAACAAGTCTATGAGAAGCTGTTGTGTCCATCTACAAAAAAACGCGCCTCGATCGATTATTGGTGGAAACTGGTCTGGCCCCCTCGCGCGCCCAAGCCGCCGACCTGGTGCGCCGCGGCGCCGTGAGCGTGGCCGGCGTGCCGGCGCTGAAGCCGGGGGCGCTGGTTGCTGCCGGCGCGGTCCTTGAAGTCGAGCCGGGCGCCTCGCCCTACGTCTCCCGTGGCGGCCTCAAGCTCGCGGCCGCGCTGGATGCCTTCGCGCTGGAGCCTGCGGGTAGGGTGGCTCTCGATATCGGCGCCTCGACCGGAGGCTTCACCGACGTGCTGCTGGCCCGCGGCGCGGCCAAGGTCTACGCCGTCGATGTTGGTCGCGGGCAGCTCCACGAGAGGCTCGGCGTCGACCCCCGCGTGGTCGGGCTCGAGGCGACCGACGCGAGGACGCTCGATGCGACGATCATTGCGGAGAGGGTCTCGGCCATTGTCGCCGATGTCAGCTTCGTCAGCCTCACTTTGGTGCTTCCCGCGGCCCTACGCCTTGCCGGGGAAGGCGCCTGGCTCGTGGTCCTGGTCAAACCGCAATTCGAGGCAGGGCGGGCTGCGGTCGGCAGAGGCGGCATCGTGCGGCAGCCCGCGGACCGGGAGAAGGCGGTGGCGCGCGTGCGGACGTTCATCGAGGGGGAGGGGGGCTGGACGATATTGGGGGAGATGACCTCGCCGATCCTCGGCGGCAGCGGCAACGAGGAATTCCTGATCGGCGCCCGCCATGGAGCTTGAGGTCGAGATCGCCCGCCTCGGTGCGGGAGGCGAGGGCGTGGCGCAAGGCCCCGAGGGGCCGGTCTTCGTGCCGTTCACCCTCCCCGGCGAGCCGGTGCGGATCGAGGTCGAGCCTGACAGTGACCATGCTAGCCTGATCGAGGTATTGGCAGCGAGTCCCGACCGCATCGCGCCGATCTGCCCGCATTTCGGCGTCTGCGGCGGCTGTGCGCTCCAGCATATGGAGGCGGAAGCCTATCTTCGCTGGAAGCGCGAGCAGGTCGTGGCCGCCCTACAGTCGCGTGGGATCGACGCCGAGGTCGAGGAGGTGAGGCCCGTAGCGCCAGGCACTAGGCGGCGGGCAGCCTTGACCCTTGGCAGGATGAATGGCGGGCTTGCTCTCGGCTATCGCCGCGCCCGCTCCCACGACCTCATCGATGTTGCGGTCTGCCCGGTGCTGTCCCCACCCATCGCGGCGAGCCTGCTAAGGCTCAAAGGGGTGCTCTCGCCCATCTTGGGGGGCAAGCGCGAGGCGAAGATCACGGTGACGGAAACGGCAGAGGGCCTCGACATCGTCGCCGAGGGAGTCCGCCCAACGGCAGCCTCTTTGGGCGCCTTTGCCGGAAAGTCGGCAGCGCTCGGTGTGGCGCGGCTGACCGTCGACGGCGAGAGTATCGCCCTGGGGGCGGCACCCACTGTCACCCTCGGGGATGCCGCCGTAAGATTACCCCCGGGCGCCTTTCTCCAGGCCTCGCGCGAGGCGGAGGCCGTTCTTGTCGGACTCGTGCGCGAGGGCGCGGGGGACGCCAAGCGCATTGCCGATCTGTTCGCCGGGCTCGGCACCTTCACTCTGGCGCTCGCGGGAAAGGCTGCGGTCGATGCCTTCGAGGCCGACGAGGTCGCGCTCTTAGCCCTTGCCGAGGCGGCGCGCAGGACGCAGAAGCTCAAGCCTGTGCGCACCTTCGCCCGCGACCTGTTTCGCTCCCCGCTCGGCGCAAAGGAGCTTCAAGGCTACGACGCCGTCATATTCGATCCGCCGCGCGCCGGCGCCTCAGCGCAAGCCGCGGAGCTCGCCAAGTCCCGTGTGCCGAAATTGGTCGCGGTCTCCTGCAATCCGGGCACCTTGGCGCGCGATCTCCGCCTCCTCGTCGATGGCGGCTACTGCATTGCGCGCGTCGTGCCCGTAGATCAGTTCCTCTTCTCGCCCCATATCGAGGTCGTCGCCCATCTTGAACGATGACGAGTGAGCGGGGGTCTAACCCTTACCCGTCTGGCCGCGGTGGCGGAGGTAGTGATCGGCGAGGACGATCGCGACCATGGCTTCGCCGATGGGTACGGCACGGATGCCCACGCACGGGTCGTGGCGCCCCTTGGTCGAGACCTCGGTATCGTTGCCCTTCGTATCCACGGTCTGGCGCGGCGTCAGGATCGAGGAGGTGGGCTTCACGGCAAAGCGGGCGACCACCGGCTGTCCGGTCGAGATGCCGCCCAAGATACCGCCGGCATTGTTTGACTTGAACTCCGGCCAGCCCGCGGGCCGATTGCGCATCTCGTCGGCATTCTCCTCGCCAGAAAGCGAAGCTGCCGCGAAGCCGGCGCCGATCTCGACACCCTTGACCGCGTTGATGCTCATCAGCGCCGAGGCGATGTCCTGGTCGAGCTTGCCATAGACCGGCGCGCCGAGCCCGGCCGGCACGCCGTCGGCCACGATCTCGATGATCGCCCCGGTCGATGAGCCCTTCTTGCGGACTTCATCGAGAAAGCTGGCCCAGACCTCGACTGCCTTGGGATCAGGGCAGAAGAACGGATTCTTCTCGACCTCGTCCCACCGCCAATTGGCGCGATCGATTTTATGCGGGCCCACCTGGACAAGTGCGCCGCGCACGCGCAGATCGGGAACGACTTTGCGGGCAATGGCGCCGGCCGCCACGCGGTTCGCCGTCTCCCGCGCCGAGGCGCGGCCTGAGCCGCGCCAGTCGCGCACGCCATATTTCACGAAATAGGTGTAGTCGGCGTGGCCGGGGCGGAACTTGTCCTTGATGTCGCCGTAGTCCTTGGAGCGCGCATCCATGTTGGCGATCTCGAGCGCGATCGGCGTGCCGGTGGTCACCTGCGCGCCGGTGGTTTCGTCGGTGAACACGCCTGAAAGGATGAGGACCTTGTCCGGCTCCTGCCGCTGGGTGGTGTAGCGGGATTGTCCGGGCTTGCGCTTGTCGAGATAGACTTGGATGTCCGCCTCAGTCAGCGGGATGCCAGGCGGGCAGCCATCCACTACGCAGCCGATCGCCGGCCCGTGGCTCTCGCCCCAGGTGGTGATGCGGAACAGATGGCCGAAGCTGTTGTGCGACATGGGTGCTTCTTATGCGCGCATGTCCCTACTTTGTCATTACCCCGCGGAGCCGCTACTCCTTAGCCACGGAAATGTCGGACGTGTCCTCCGCCTTCATGCCGATCACATGGTAGCCGGCGTCGATATGCAGGATCTCCCCGGTCACGCCGCGCCCGAGGTCCGACAGCAGATAAAGCGCGCCGGCCCCCACATCCTCGATGGAGACCGTGCGCCTGAGCGGGGCGTTGTACTCGTTCCATTTCAGGATATAGCGGAAATCGGCGATGCCCGAGGCGGCGAGCGTCTTGATCGGGCCTGCCGAGATGGCGTTGACCCTGATCGCCCCCTTGCCGAGATCGGCGGCAAGATAGCGCACGCTCGCCTCGAGTGCCGCCTTGGCCACCCCCATCACATTGTAATGGGGCATTACCTTCTCGGCGCCGTAATAGGTCAGCGTGAGCAGGGAGCCGCCGTTCGGCATGAGCTTCTCGGCATGCTTGGCGAGCGCCGTGAAGGAATAGCAGGAGATGAGCAGCGTCTGCACGAAGTTGTTCTTGGTGGTGTCCAAATAGCGCCCGTCGAGCTCTTCCTTGTCGGAGAAGGCGACGGCATGGACCAGGAAGTCGATGCTGCCCCATTCCTTGGCGAGAGCGGCAAATACCGCCTCGACCGTTGCCGGGTCGGTGACGTCGCACGGGAGCACGAGCTTGGAGCCCACCTCTTTGGCGAGCGGCTCGACCCGCCTCTTGATGGCGTTGCCCTGATAGGTGAGGGCCACCTCGGCGCCCTGATCGGTCGCGGCCTTGGTGATGCCCCAGGCGATAGAGCGATTGTTGGCAACGCCGAGCACCAGCCCGCGTTTGCCTGCCATCAGTCTGCCGGCCTCGGCCATTGAACTCCCCGCACGAAAGTTGCAGCTTTATACATGGGGGCGGAGCGGGGCCGGAAGGCAATTCTCCCGACGGCTCGGTGGCCAATCCGCGCGGGTCGCCGCGCCCGACCGGGCCGCTTAAGCGGCCGACGGCTCCTGCCGCGTCGCGTTCCTGTCTTGCCTCCAGCAATGGGGGTGAGTTTGCCTTTTGGCGAGGTTTCCTCGGGGGCAGACAGGTCCTCTGCCAGGGTTTGAACTTGGACAAAATTGGCGGTCGATCTTGATTTTGTTGAAGGGAAAAGCCTGCAGCGACGACAGCGACGAATATCCGGTGCCAAAGTCACCCATCGCGATGCTCTTGCTCTTAAGCGCCGCAAGGCATCGAGCGCCCGCTGTAAATCCTCGAAGAGGGTCGTCTTGGTGATCTCGAGTT